>JAQUYA010000173.1 GCA_028692055.1 Lachnospiraceae bacterium
ACCTGCCGGAACAGGCAGAGAAAACGACATTATGTCAGATATTGGAGGCTCTGGCCGAGCTTCCGGTATCGGTTAGCTGGAAATCTGGAAGTATGGATATGGATTGTCAGGTAGCTTCTGGAATGGCTGCAATCATGGACGATATCTATGGACAACTAAATCTGGCGTGCAAGGAAAAACTGACACAAATTAAAATTAAGGATATTGATAAACAAATATTTGGATAACAGAAAGGTATGGTTATTAAAATGGAAAAATACGATGTAATTATTATAGGATTTGGAAAAGGCGGAAAAACATTGGCAGGAAAACTGGCATCCGTAGGAAAAAAGGTAGCATTAGTAGAGCAATCGGATAAGATGTATGGAGGAACCTGTATAAATGTTGGCTGCATACCCTCCAAATCACTGGTGCATCATGGTATAACAGGGAAAGCTAAAGATTTACAAACATTTCAGGAGAAACAGGACTGGTATAAAAAGGCAGTTCAGGAAAAGAAACAGTTGGTAGAAGGTTTAAGACAAAAAAATTATGCCAAATTGAATCAACTACCAGCAGTCACCATTATAAATGGAAAAGCGAGTTTTCTGTCAGAATATCAAATCGAAGTTCTAAACGGAACGGATAAGAAAACGCTGGAAGCAGATAAGATTTACATAAATACAGGTGCTACACAGATACAACCAAGAATAGAAGGAATACAGGAAAACCCGTTTGTATATAATAGTGAAACACTAATGAATCTGGAGGAACTTCCTGAACATTTATCCATTATAGGCGGTGGATACATTGGATTGGAATTCGCGTCTATGTATGCGGAATTTGGAGCAAAAGTAACCGTTTTCCAGGATGGAGAAACTTTTGTTGGAAGAGAAGACAGGGATATTGCAGAAGCAATCAAAGAGATATTAGAAGCAAAGGGAGTGCAGTTTATACTTGGTGTTTCTATTGAAAAAGTCATAGCAGAGGAAAAACAGGCAGTTATTCAATATAACAGACAGGGAGAAATATGCCATCAGCAGGCAGAAGCAGTACTGATTGCTACCGGAAGAAAGGCAAATACGGAAGGGCTTCAGGTTGAAAAAGCAGGAATCGAATTGACTGAGCGAGGAGCAATCAAGGTAAATGAAAAAATGCAGACCAATATTCCCCATATTTTTGCCATGGGAGACGTAACTGGTGGACTGCAGTTTACCTACACTTCATTAGATGATTACCGGATTATCTGGTCACAGCTGCAGGGAGAAAATTATACATTAGAGAAACGCAGAAATGTTCCTTATAGCGTATTCCTGACACCTGCTTATTCACGCGTTGGATTAAATGAAACAGAGGCAGAAAAAGCAGGCTATGAGGTGAAAATTATGAAGATGCCTGCCGCCATGATTCCAAAGGCACAAGTACTGCAGAATACACAAGGCTTATTAAAAGCAGTGGTAGACCGGAAAACAAATAAAATATTAGGAGCAATGCTTCTTTGTGAAGAATCCTACGAAATGATTAACCTCATAAAATTGGCAATGGATATGGATGCTGATTATACCGTACTCAGGGATCAGATATTTACCCATCCAACGATGAGTGAAGCATTGAATGATTTGTTTAGCTTATAAAATATCCTGATTTCGATAGTTTTTTGGACTCATCCCATAGGTTTGTTTGAACATCTTAGAAAAGGTCAAAGCGTTTTCGTAACCAATGCTGGCAGAAATATCCTGTATGGACATGTTGGTAGTACGAATTAACTCGGCGGCCTTTTTTAGACGAAAGCTGACTAAATATTCCTGCGGAGAGATGTTTAATTGCTTTTTAAAAATGGAAGTCAGATAAGAACGATTGATACCGATATATTGTGCAATATCATTTACTTTAATGTGGTCATAATTAAATTTAATATATTGTAAAGCATAGTCCACATAAGTAGTGCTGGGATAATCGTACTGATTCTGCTCCTTTTTATAAATGCTCTGTGCTTCGATTAAGGTAGAAAGTATTTCATACAAACAGCCAACCCGCCGTATTTCGTTTGCAAAGGTCAGTTCGTTGGTGTCTAAGATTTTCTGAATCATAGGTGCATAGACTTTATTCGGAATGGAAGAATGAATAACTGGTGTTTCAGCAGATAAATCCACATGATTTAAGTAGGTTTCTGCCATTTCCCCATCAAAAGTAATCCACATATATTCCCAGGGATTTTCATCATCTGCGAAATAGCGAATTGGATGACCTTTTGGAATTAAAAAAATATCATCCTTTTTGAGGTGATATAATTTATCATTAATTTCCAGAATTCCTTTTCCTTCCAGAACGAAATGAACATGGTATTCGTTTGGTATTTTATGATTGTAAGTATAGCCGGGAGGGCACTGCTGCTGCCCGCAATGTACTAAATATAAATCATTCGTCTGCTTCTCAATATTAAGGATACAACGAAATCCCGCTACATTTTTGTAAGTGGTATGTTTTTCCATCATGATTCCCCATTCGCCGTTCGCTTTGAACAAGCTGCGCTTGCTCCTGCGTACTAACGATTATTATAACATGTATAAGTGCAAAATGGAAATTTCTATCCACCTTGCACTTATATAAAAAATATAATTAATTCTTATTTATACATACTCATAAAGTCTGCATGAGCGGTAATTAATTCATCAACCATGGCTTTGATATCTGGGATGTTAAGCTCTGCCGCGGTATGAGGGTCAAGCATGGCAGCCTGGTAGATGTAATCACGGTTTTTGGTATGGGCAGCTTCAATTGCGATGAGCTGTGCATTGATATTAGTCATATTCATAGCTGCCAACTGTACCGGTAAACGTCCGACATGACAAGGAGTGATACCACTGCCGTCTACCAGACAAGGCACTTCCACACAGGCATCGGAAGGAAGATTGTCGATAAGCCCATTGTTTAATACATTTCCACCAATCTTATAAGGAATATTGGTAACAATAGCTTCCATAATATAGGATGCATATTCTTTGGAACGTTCGTGTGTGATTTTTCCATCCTTTAGAATGCCCGCTTTTTCTTCTTCCCATTCATTGATTTGTTTGATACATCTGCGTGGATATTCATCTAAC
>JAQUYA010000070.1 GCA_028692055.1 Lachnospiraceae bacterium
ATAGTTTCTCTGACAGATTGTCAGGTGGCGTATCTGGATTTGGATGTTTCTTCTACTAAGGAATCCATGGCAGGTGGGCTGGTTGGATATGTGGAAACAGGAAATCAGCTTTCGATAAGTAGCAGCGGAACAGATGTCCAGAAAACCTGGGTTAAGAACAGTACGATAAAAGGAACTAATAATGCAGGTGGCATAGCAGGAGAAATCCGAAGTGACTTTACGATAGCAGATGTTTTCGTAACAGATACGAGTGTTCTGACAAATATCAATATTGGTGGCGTAATCGGAGAAACATCATATGGAAAAACAGGTTCCATTACCGGGGTAACGGTGCAGGACATACAGACCACAGAACTAACAACAAAAAATTCCCGAAATGGGATAGGGGGAGTCATCGGGAAAAATAACCATACACTCACACTCACAAATGTAGAGGTCAATGGTAATACAACAGATGCTGCAACCCCTGTATGCACGATTACTTCGGCTGAGAACAAGGGCAGACAAAACGCGGTGGGTGGAATCGTTGGCTGGAATAAGGGAAAGATAATAGTATCCAATTGTTCGGTTACAAATGCCATGATAAAGGCAAATAGTACGCGTGATTATGAAAATGATATCAACAGTGCGGGCGGTATTATCGGATATTCTGAGGCAGAGGTATTCATCAACGGACCAGTCACAACAGAGAATCTGACGATTGCAGCACCTTTCAATAAAAATAGTACGCGGACAAATTACTGGGCAGCCGGTGGTATCATCGGATATATGACAAGCACTTTAAAGTCGGAAAGCGGGTATGCAAGTGGACTTTCCGCAACAGTAAATACCATTACAGGAAAGCTGGCAGGTGGACTGATTGGCTGCCAGAACGGCGGAGAATTCAGACTGACCGGAGTAAAGGTGGAGTCTGGAACGATTAGTTCTGATTATCATGCAGGTGGGTTCATTGGGGAACTCATGGGATATGGCACAGGTGCACTGAATGACTTGAATGTAACAACAGATAACCTTGTGAATAATATGACAATCACTGGGGGAACGGCTGGCGGTGCGATTGGAGAAGCAAACCACGGAAGCAGTATGCGGTTTAACTGTGTGAAGCTGAATGCCTGTACCATAAAGGGAAGCATACAGAATAATCAGGCAGGAAATGCGGGTGGTGTCATTGGCTCCTTAACTGGTGCAGGAGAACTGAAAATATACGATACTGTCATGGCAAACAGTACCATTGCAATAAAAACCGACAGTGATACGTTAAATACGAATGAGCAAAACAGCTCCGCAGGTGGCATGATTGGAAGCGTTAGCCAGAGTAGAACCGGAACGGTATATGTGGATAATACGGAGCTTATAGGCAATCAGATAGGATTCCAGCAAAAGGATAGCGATAAGGTACAGCTGGTAGCATATCAGGGTACTATACTGACCAATGGATATAAACTGACGGATACACCTGCAGAGAGCGGAAATAAGCGTCATATACTAACAAAGGAAGCAGCAGATACTTACGGTTACAATGTGGGTACGCTCATCGGTACGGAGCAGTCTGCCGGAACACAAATCTATATCATGCAGCCAACGATAAGTTTTGCAGAGGCTAAAAACTGTCCCGTGGTGGATGTTGGACATCGCATTGGAACGGAGAGCTACGCATATCGAAAGAATTGTCATATCCTATATGCAGCAGGAAATGCTGCAATGGACAACTCTGCAACGGCTACAGCTGCTTATATGAAGACAGAAAGAGATAAGGCAGAGGAAGTAGGAGCGGCGGCAGATACAAGGGATACTCTGTGGAACAGCTATCGATTAGGAGAAGCGGAGATTGCAGCATTTGATAAAGCTTATGTACCATTGTACGTGTATAATGATACATCATCGATAAACAAACCCTTCTTTATCTACAAGCCGGAGAATGGAACCATGCAGGAAGTACTGACTCCATTAGCCGATATCATGACCAACGTGGCAGGTACGCCGGCATCGGATATGAGTATTTTACAGGTAAGTGCTAAGGCTATGGAATGGAATACGGTAGACAAGACAGGGTCAGAACCCACGAATTCAGCAACACCGAGCATCAAAGTAAATAAGCCTGCAGGCAGCAATGACTGGCAGTTTAGCTATCAGAATTTTGATGGATTGACAGAGGATGGGAAGCTTACCTATACAGAACTAACTTTCACCTATCAATGGAGTGAACGGATAGGCAACGAGAGTAGAGTACACCAGAAAGTCTATAAGCTGCCGGTATTTGTAGAAGAAATCGTTACTGCAGATGTACATGCACGTATCATGTCCGGTAAGGAGACTTCGGTAAAGACCATACATGAGACTGGGCTGACCGGAAAAATCTGTATGGCAAATGACAGTGATTATACGCTGCTGCTGGAATATGTATATGGAAATGCCAGAAAGAACCAGGGCGATGCGGTCTGTGATAAGAATATTTATCTACAGGAGGGAGAGGCAGGAGGAGCAGAAACTTCTAAGAAGCTGGTGGAAGGAACCCGCCTGCTGCTGATTGATACCACTGCTTCACATACGAATACACCATATTATTATACGGTTGGTGCTGGTGGAATGGATAAGATACCGTTTACCAAATTTAAAGACAGTTCCGGAAAAGCGTATGAAAATCAGCCAATCAGTAAATTATCAGATGTGACGGATAGTGATGTGGTAGATTATTATACAGATTTACAGGGAAATCAAATAAAAAATGCAGGTGTGGAACAATATCTGTTAATGGTACTAAAACCGGAGAATGCGGAAAAAAGAAAAGAAATCTATTCCATTCATTCTGATTTAGTGGTGGAAAGTGACTTAGATGCAAAGATGATAAAAGAAAATTACGTAGACCTTTCCATAACCTCTATACCGGGATTGTCGATTGAGCTCGTAGATGACAAGACAAAGATAGCGGGTACGATAAGCAAAGAAGGACTGGTAACGGCGGATATGACATTTTCCCTGACTGCGGACAGTCTGTACTGGACGGAGCGGAAGGGAAGTACGAATCTGATTGACAGTGCCAACTATGCAAAGTATCTGGAGCTCGCAGTATATCTTAGGGATACGGGTACCGGAGGCGGCAGAATCCGATTCCCATCGGGTACGAATTACAGCTACCGGCGGGCAGATGGCACGTATAGCGAACCAAAGACAATTCCGGATACCTCGGTATTTTACTATTATAAGGATATTGGATCATCCTATCCGATTACTGCCATTGAAAGTAACCAGGAGATTTCCACAGAATTGAAATTCTATTTTGCCGGAGCAGATTTATCGGAGCTGCAAAAGGAAGCATATGTGGGTTGTATCGATTTACTGCGTACAGTGAATAAGGATTATCCGATGGGTAATAACAACAAACTGGACAGCTATACAGGCCAGATTACGGCAAGCAGCGTATCTTCACTGGGGTTTGCCATTCAGCCGGAGGATTATCTTACACTTGGCATCAATACCTACCCGGCAGCAGACGCCAGCAATACGATTCCATTTAAGTGTTACCTTGATTTCTCAAAGATTTTAGAACAGCTGACGGATACGGAGAGGGAAAATATTCTTGAAAAGTGGGCAGGCTATGAATATGAGGTAACCTACCAGATTTATGAAAAGAAAAAGGCAGCCGATGGAAGTACCAGTTACGTGACGTATACAGGAAATAAAATTATGATACAAAGTAAAACAGGTGAGAGCTATGAACCGCTTACGGATAATAAGATTACTTATACGCTTACCAAAGAGGAAATTGAAAAGAATGTAATCGCGAAGGAGCTTGCGTTACAGGTGGAGGCAGCAGATTTGGATTTGGCAAACTATAAGATAGCAGCAGCTCTGCAGGTGAAGGTACCGGGCGATACTGGAGAGGGTACACAGAATACGACAGATTTCTTTATCTTTACGGTAACCAGATTAAAGACAGACTTATAGAAGGCAGAAGTGTATTGCAACAGAAATGCGAGAGGTGGGAAAATCCATGATTTTTTTTCTTGTAACAGTTATCATCATCATAATGGCAGGCGTGATATTTTACCTGCGGGACCAGTTAAAGTGGCAGCACAGGTATTATAAGGATAAATCCAGCAGACTTGCGCAGGATAAGCGAAAGAATGCAGAAAAAATAGAGGAACTGCAAAAGTCTGTAGAGGGATTGCATGAAATCGCCTACACGGATGTTACCACGAAGATTGGGAACCGCGACTATTTTATTACGCATGCGATAAAGCTGTTACAGAAGGAATGCGATTATACACTGATAGGATTTGGTATTTCCAATATTGCCACGATTAACCGGCTCTATGGACCGGCAGAAGGAGACAAGGCGGTATGCTACGCAGCGCATATGCTGGAGGAAATGATAAATCACCGGGGACTGTATGCACATGTACAGTCCAACCTCTTTGCCCTGCTGGTAGAAACGCAGGAAGAAAGGGGCATATGTGGGCTTATTGAAGAAATTACAGCAGAAATGGGGAAATACTCTGATATTTTTCAGGTAGAACTGCAGTTCGGCGTATACTATATCGCAGACAGAAAAGAGAAAGTATCGGAGATGCTGAGCCGGATGGTACTGGCGCAGAGGTCTGTGGGGAAAAACAGTCCGGTAAATTATGCATTCTTTGATGAAGAGCTGAACCAAAAGTTTGAAGAAAATAAAAAGATGTGTGCAGAGATGGAGAAAGCACTGGATGAACGAAAGTTTGTCATGTATCTGCAGCCGATGGTGGATCTCCATTCCTATTATATCTATAGTGCAGAGGCACTGGTACGATGGGAGCATGAGGAAAAAGGTTTATTATCCCCTTATGCATTTCTTCCGGTATTTGAAAATACAAATCTGATGTTGAAACTGGATTATTATATGTGGGAGGAAGCCTGCAAGACTATTCGAAGATGGATTGATAATAAACTGGAGCCCCTTCCTTTAATGTTAAATATTTCACCCATTCATCTGAACAGCAGTCAGTTTATTGATATTTTGTCCAATTTACTGGAGCGGTACAAGCTAAAGAAAGAGATGCTGGTGCTGGAACTGCCGGAGCGTGCATTGTCAACCGGTGATGCGCAGGTGAAGGATTTTGTAAGAGAACTGGCAAACAGGGGATTCCATTCTCTGATTGATAACTTTGGAAGTATGCATTCACCCGTGAATCTGTTACGCGAGCTTCCGGTCAGCATGGTGAAACTGGATCGAAAATTTTTAAATGAAAATGTAAAGAGTAAGGAAGGACTGACGATTCTACGTTATCTGATTGCAATGGCAAAAGAGATAGACCTTACCGTTCTTGCCGAGGGCGTGGAAACCATGAAACAGGCAAACTTTTTGACAGAGATTGGCTGTGATATTGCACAGGGATATTTCTTTTCCAAGCCGGTTCCTCTTAGGGAATTCGACCAGCTGAATAAGAAAATAAGCCGTATGGGATTTCATCCAAACGAATATTATCCGACCTTTACCGATATGGAAAATGGAATTGATATCATGGAGAAAATGCTGAAAAGTGCAGAAAAAAGATAACAGATACCAAAAGCAGAAATCGGAAACAGAGAAGCACAGAAGGAGAAAAAATGGGTAAATTAAAAGTAAAAGGAATATGGACAAAACTATTATTTTTATTTTTGATTCTATTTATGATTTCATTTATGATGCATGGTATTTCTGTTAGAGCAGAAAATAAAACCAGCAGGGTGATTCGTGTTGGCTATTTTAATCTGGGTGATTACTACAAGGGAACCGAGAATCATTCTGTAGACAGCTACGACAGAGCCTATTTAGAAAAACTTTCTGAATATACAAATTTGAAATATGAATATGTAAACTGTGTTTCTTGGAAAAATGCATTGGAAAAGCTGCAAAAGCATGAAATTGATTTAGTGGGAACCATGCAGTACTCTGAGGAGCGTGCAGAAAAATATACCATGTGCAGTCGAAAGTATGGAGTTACCTTTGCGGCGCTGGCATCTGTTGATGATAAATTTATCTATGAGGACTATGATGCGATTGGAAAGGCAGTCATTGGCTGCACGAAGCATTACGTACGATTAACGGAGTTAAAGGAGCTGCTGGAACAGCATCATATCACACCGGAGATTCGGTATTATGACAGTGAGAAGGAACTGGAGACCGCGACGGAAAATGGAGAGGTAGACTTGGCGGCATGCAATTCCCATGCTCTTAAGAATGATTGGACCATTGTGGAAAAATACGCCTATATGCCTATCTTTTTTGCTACATGGAAGGGCAATGAGGAGCTGGCAGAACAGATAGACGGAGCAATCCTAAAACTGGAATTATACAATGGCAATGAGGCAGATAAATTATTAAGTACTTATTTTCCCAAACTGGTTCATGACCCTTTTACCAAAGAGGAGTATGGTTATATCAATCAGCATCAGGACATTACCATCTACTATGAAGCAGATACGAAACCGCTGGCATGGGAGAACGAGTCTGGCAAGATAGAGGGAATCTTGATTGATATCAGCAATCTGATTGCAAAGAATACGGGGCTGCAGTTTACCTATGCTCCACTGAGTGATGATGCGGTGTTAGATGATAAACATATTACCTTTTATATGACGAATACGGACATCAATAATAAAAGAAGGACAGGAACGTATATCACAAAATCTTATCTGAATGGTATGTTTTATCTCTACCACAAAATAGGCGATGATTTTAAGGTGGACGGCTCCTATACAATTGCTGTTCCAAATAACCGACAGCAGATAAGCGAGTATTTACTGGAGACTTATCCGAGATGCACCATTAAAGAATATGATGATCCGGAAGAATGTATGGAAGCAGTCAAAAAGGGAGAGGTGGATTTAACCTTTCTGGATTATTATGTAGCAAATAGCCATATTATAGAGAATTATGCACAGATTACAGATATACCGACTTCTTTGGCCTATATAGGAAGTTCTTTTCAGATAACAGGGAAAAATGCAGAGCTGATTACTTCGATTATCAATAAGGGAATCGATATGCTAAATGAGCAGGAGCTACAGAACATACAGCTGTCCTATGCAGTAAATATGGTTCCGAAGGCAACTTTGAAGTATTTTGTTGAGAAAAATATGGGAGTCGTATTTTTATTTATCTGTATTTTATTTTTACTGCTTACGATAACAGCATCTCTGACCTATCGCTCTAGTGTGAATCGAAGAAACAATGAAATTCTGGAGGAAAAGAATCAGGCATTAAATAAGGCAAACGCGGCAAAGAGCGAATTTCTGTCCAATATGAGTCATAATATCCGTACGCCTATGAATGGAATCATCGGCATGGTATCGCTGGCAGAAATGGAACAGGATATGAATAAAGTACAGCATTATATCAAACAGATAAAGACTTCTTCATTCTTTCTGTTAGGGTTAATCAATGATATTTTAGATATGTCTAAAATAGAATCCAATAAAATGGAGTTCCGTGAGGAAATCTATTCACTGGAGGATTTTAAAACCTATCTGGATGCCATTATTCAGCCTCTGTTTGATAAGGCAGGTGTAAAATTAATTCGGAAAATGGATTTGGATGATAGATTTGTAATGGTAACGGACACGCTTCGCATGAATCAGATTATATTTAATCTGCTGTCAAATGCATCAAAATTTACCCCGAGAGGTGGGCAAACGATACTTCAGGTAAGAATGGTAGCAAAGGATTCCAAAAAGGCGACCTATCGAATCGAAGTAATCGATAATGGAATTGGAATGAAAAAGGAATTTCAGAAGCATATATTTGAATCCTTTACACAGGAGATAAACAAGGGGAAATCAAAGGAAATCACGGGAACCGGTCTGGGTATGGCGATTGTGAAAAATCTGGTTGAGCTTATGGGTGGAACCATCAGCGTCATAAGTGAACCGGATAAGGGAACGACCTTTACACTGCTGATAAAGGCCGGCTATATTACCACAGACAGCATGGCATATCGTGAGTACATAAAGAAACAGAATGCCAGCAAAGTGATTGACAAAGAAAAATTAAGCGGAAAGCATATTTTACTTTGCGAGGACAATGAAATTAATACAGCTATAGCAAAAAGTCTGTTGGAAAGCGTTAATTTAATTGTGGACTGTGCAGAAAACGGAGAGGAAGCAATCAAGAAGCTGGAAGAATCGGAGAAAAATTATTATTTTGCTATTTTAATGGATGTCCGAATGCCGGTAATGAATGGGATAGAAGCGACAAGGAGAATCAGGCAGTTAGAAAGGGAAGATGCGCAGCAGATTCCAATTATCGCAATGACAGCAAAAGCATTCGATGAGGACAAAAAAGAGTGTCTTGAGGCAGGTATGAATTATCATTTGTCTAAGCCAATTGATACCAATAAAATGTTTCAGGTACTTATCGGTTATTGCGAATAAAACTGTGAGTGAATTGTGACTGGGGAGGAGGTAAAAGAATTGCAATAATGAGATAATGGTACTATAATAGAAAGATGGTGGAAGGGATAACCATCAGCAATAAACTAAAGACTAAGCGGGACAGATTGAGAGAAAGGCAGGACTATTTTATGTTTGACAGAGTATTTGGGAGTTACATTGTAAAAACTGGGGGATTAACACAGGAAGAATTAACAGATGTCTATAAGAAACAGGACAGTATTCGTGTAAAGCTGGGACTTATGGCAACCGCAGAGAAGCTTATGACGAAAGAACAGGCAGATGAGGTAAATCATTTACAAGCATTGCTGGACAAGCGGTTTGGAGATATTGCGGTAGAAAAAGGTTATCTCACTATGGAGCAGTTAAGCCAGCTGTTAGGACAACAGGGAAATACATTTTTGACGTTTATCCAGACTATTTTAGATGCTGGTTATATGGATATGGAGCAGATTGAAGCAGCATTAGATGCTTATCAAAAGGGACATCGATTAACCGATAATGAAATGGAAAGATTAAGGAGCTGTAACATCGACCAGATTGTAAGTGTATTAATGAGTGAATCCAATGCAAAGGTACAGGAGCTTGTGGGTGTCATACTCAGAACGTTGGTCAGACTGGTAGATAATCATACATATGTCGAGGAGATAACTCAGACAAAGGAATGTCTGGCAGATCAGACGAGTTATCAGGTGTTAACAGGTGCACATGCAGTTATGACAGCACTTTGTGGCACGGAAGAATCGATGAAAAGTACCGCAGTGGCATATATGGGAGAACAGTTTATTGACAGCAACGATGATGTATTGGATTCCATGGCAGAATTTGTGAATTGTGTAAATGGGCTATATGCAACCGGACTCAGTGCAAAAAATATTGATGTAGAGTTAACAGTACCAGAGTATCATGCAGAAGGGGTAACCATACAGGGAGATTCTCTCTATGTACTGAAATTAAATATTCTGGGACAAACAATGGATTATGTAATATCTTTTGACAAGGAATATCAGATATTAAATGAAAAGATAGAGAAAAAAGGCAGAATCTTCATCGTAGATGATTCCAGAACAGCAAGAAAAGTCTTAAGAAGTATTTTGGAAGAACAGGGTTACGTGATTGTAGACGAAGCATCAAACGGAGAAGAAGCATTACAGACAATACCGGAAACAGGCGTTGATTTGGTTACACTCGATATTACGATGCCGGTTATGGACGGTATCGAGGCATTAAAACATCTGGTACAGCGTACACCAGAAACAAAAGTATTAATGGTAAGTGCCTCCGCCCAGAAAGAGAAAATTATGGAAGCCTTGAAGATTGGTGCCTGCGATTTCTTACAAAAACCATATGATAAGAATCAGGTGATTTCATCGGTTAAAAGGGCGATATAAGAAGCATAAAATAAACTGTAAACCAAAAATAAAAACAGGTTGACAATCAGAGGAAGAATGCATATACTAGAGCGTGGAAAGAAAATCCACGCTTTGGTATGTGCTATTTTTTTGCATGTAACTAAAGAAGCAGGCGAATGTGAGTAGGTGGAAGTGAGCAAGTGAAAGCAAGAAAATGAAAGTAAATAAATGAAGATAAAGTTTGTGGATAAAGAAAGGGTATGGATTCGAATGAGAAAACTGGCAAGAGAAATTATCGCAGGGAGAAGGCTGAACCGAACAGATGACGCAGCGGTTTTTCTGAAAGCAGATATGGAGGAACTGCTGGAGGGGGCAAATGAAATACGGAAGGAATTATGTGGAAATAAAGTGGATTTGTGTACGATTATCAATGGCAGAAGTGGAAAATGCAGTGAGAACTGTAAGTTCTGTGCCCAGTCTGTACATAACCATACAGGGGTTGATACCTATGAATTTCTGGAACCTGAGACAATTGTGGCAGACTGTAAGCATAATGAGGCAAATGGGGTGCACCGGTATTCCATCGTGACTGCGGGACGTACACTGACTGGAACTGATTTGGACAAAGCGGTGGAAGCATATCAGAAAATGAATGAGGAGTGCGAGGTTTCCTTATGTGCTTCACACGGACTACTGAAAAAAGAAGAACTGAAGCAATTAAAAGAGGCAGGAGTCAGTATGTATCATGAAAATATCGAAACTTCCAGAAGGAACTTCCCAAATATCTGCACCACACATAGCTATGAGGATAAAATCAAAGAAATTAAGATTGCAAAAGAAATCGGACTCAGCGTCTGTTCCGGAGGCATTATCGGTATGGGAGAAAATTGGGAAGATCGGATTGATATGGCAGTCAGCTTATCAGAATTAGGAATTACCTCCATTCCAATCAATGCACTTATGCCGATTGAGGGAACGCCCTATGGGGATTTGAAACCCTTGACAGAAGAAGAAATTTTACGAAGTGTTGCAATTTTCCGCTATTATAATCCAACCGCATATATACGTATGGCGGCAGGCAGAAGCTATTTTAAAGATGGCGGCAGGAAATTATTCCAGGCAGGTGTGAATGCAACAATCACGGGAGATATGCTCACAACGGTTGGAAATGATACAAAGCAGGATAAGGAAATGCTTACGGAGCTTGGGTTTGATATTAGCCGTTAAAAAATACAAAAATGAAGGGCAGATAAAAAAATGAAAACAAAATTAAACGTATCACAAATTGCAGTCATAGGAGTTATGGCAGCTGTTACCTGTATCTTGGGACCTTTTTCCATTCCGATTGGAGTAGTTCCGATTTCCTTTACAAATCTGGCGATTTATCTCGCTGTTTATGCACTGGGATGCAAAAAAGGAACAATTAGCTATCTGATCTATCTGTTGATTGGGTTCATTGGGGTTCCTGTATTTTCGGCTTTTTCCAGCGGGCCGGCAAAGCTATTTGGTCCAACGGGAGGATACCTGATCGGATTTATCTTTATGGCACTTATTTGTGGATTGTTTATCGATAAGTTTGCAGGAAAATATTATATGCACTTTCTTGGCATGATAATTGGAACAGTAGTTTGTTATGCATTCGGTACAGTCTGGCTTGCCTACCAGGCAGGTATGTCATTTCCGGCAGCACTTGCAGCAGGGGTAATTCCATTTATACCGGGGGATTTGATTAAAATAGTAATTGCATTGATTGCAGGACCACAGATTCGCAAGCAATTGGTAAAAGCGCAGCTATTTAGATAAAAAAATGGATTAGTAAAAGCGATTTAAGGGAATACTCCTATTGAGGTGATGCAATATGGGGAAGCAGAATGATGATAAGAAAAAGCAAGAGAGAATCAATGAACAAAAGTCCATGGACAAATTTAATTCCATTACGGAAAAAGTGAAACCAGAGAACCAAAATCAACAGCATAATGTGCGAGAGGAAGGAATAAATCCAATCAATCAGAAGAGATAGCATCCGAAAGGGTGCTGTTTTTTTAATATTTGATTTTAATTTGACAATATCGTATTATTAGATGGAAAGTACGAGAAGAAAATGGAAGCGGCAGGGGAAAATGAAATGCTGGAAAAGAAAGAAAATATACTTGTGAGTGCCTGCCTTTTAGGAATAAATTGCAGATATACAGGGACAGGAACTTTGTTGGAAGAATTCGTTTCTTTAAAAGAGAATTATAATCTTATTCCAGTCTGTCCGGAAATCTACGGAGGTTTGGCAACTCCGCGTGACCCGGCAGAACAGATAGAAAATAAAGTGGTTACTGTAAATGGAGAAGATGTAACAGAAGCTTACCAGCGTGGCGCAGAGGAAATTCTTCAACTTGCAAAATTCTACGGTTGTAAGACTGCAATTCTTAAGGAGCGTAGTCCTTCCTGTGGCTTTGGAAAGATTTATGATGGTACTTTTACACATACTATAATAGATGGAAATGGGATAACGGCGGAATTATTAGCACAGAATGGAATTCAGATTCTGGGAGAAACCCAAATAGATTGTATGCGACCAAAGGTCGCAGATGGGGATAAGAATGATGGAAAAACAACAGGCAGTACGATTAAATAAATATCTGGCAGAGTGTGGTGTCTGTTCCAGAAGAGAAGCGGATAAGCTAATTGACTTAGGAAAAGTGAAGGTGGATGGTTTCGTAGCAGCCATGGGGACACGCGTCACGGAAGAAAGTGCTGTGACGGTAAATGGAAAGCCGGTACAATCTAATACGAAACGGGTGGTATTGGCATTTAATAAGCCGGTAGGGGTTACCTGCACGGAGAAAGATGCACATGCCAAAATCACGATTACGGATTACATGAAATATCCAATTCGAATTACTTATGCAGGACGTCTGGATAAGGATTCCGAAGGATTAATTATTATGAGTAACGACGGTGATTTAATCCAAGAATTGACTAAATCAGTCAATAAACATGAAAAAGAGTATATTGTAAAGGTTCATAAACAGATTGAGGATTCCTTTCTTGCAAGAATGCGGGAAGGTATATTTTTGAAAGAATTAGAGGTTACAACACGAAAGTGTGAAGTGGAAAAGGTGGGACCGTATACATTTCGTATTATATTGACACAGGGGTTAAACAGACAGATTCGCAGAATGTGTGAGTCGTTGGGTTATCGCGTCATACAGCTGAAGCGTGTGAGGGTAATGAATGTGGAACTGGGCAAACTAAAGACAGGTGCCTACCGGGAATTATATGGAGAAGAACTGGAGGAACTGTATCGGCAGACCAGAGTATGAAGTGTGTAAAGAAAATCTAAATCAGCAAAAAACGCTAAAAGAGCGTTTTTCCCGTGGCTGATATTATTAAAACTTCACTCTGAAAGAAAGGTAAGGTTGCAGCGTGGATAAGAGTACTAGAATTAAGGAATTAATACAAATTTTAAATAGAGCTTCCGAAGCGTATTATGCGGAAGATAAAGAAATCATGAGTAATTTTGAGTATGATAAATTATATGATGAGCTGGTAGCATTGGAACAGGAAACAGGTATGGTACTGGCGAATAGCCCGACTGTAAATGTCGGATTTGAGGCGGTTGATGAATTACCGAAGGAACGCCACGACAAACCTATGCTCTCGCTTGGAAAGACAAAAAGCCGTGAAGACTTAAGAGACTGGTTACATGGGCAGGAAGCGTTATTGTCATGGAAATTAGACGGTTTGACGGTCGTTTTGACCTATTATGATGGAAAACTTGCAAAGGCTGTAACGCGTGGAAACGGTGAAGTGGGAGAAGTAATCACAAATAATGCACGCGTATTTCAAAATATTCCACTTACGATTGCCTATAAAGGGGAACTTATTCTGCGTGGAGAAGCGGTTATCAGTTATTCGGATTTCGAGAAGATTAATGCGAAAATCGATGATGTAGATACGAAATATAAGAACCCGAGAAATCTATGCAGTGGTTCGGTACGTCAATTAAATAATGAAATAACAGCAAACCGAAATGTAAAATTTATTGCCTTCAGTCTGGTAAAGGCGAATGAAGTATCTTTTGAAAATTCCAGAGAAAAGCAATTCCGTTTTTTACAGGAGCAGGGCTTTGAAGTCGTACCATTTAAACGGGTAACGGAAGATACGATAATGGAAACAATAGAAGCCTATGAAGAAGCGATTCAAACCTTTGATATTCCATCGGATGGTCTGGTATTAAGCTATGATGATATTGCCTATGGCAAAGGACTGGGCATGACTGCAAAATTTCCACGGGATTCCATCGCTTTCAAATGGCAGGACGAAATCCGTGAAACGACATTAAAGGAAATCGAATGGAGCCCAAGCAGAACTGGGCTGATTAATCCGGTTGCTATTTTTGAACCGGTCGAATTAGAGGGAACGACAGTCAGCCGTGCCTCGGTACACAACATCAGTATTATGCGCGGGTTAAAGCTTGGAATTGGGGATAAGATAACTGTTTATAAAGCAAACATGATTAT
>JAQUYA010000174.1 GCA_028692055.1 Lachnospiraceae bacterium
CAGGATATTCGACAGGCTGAAAAAGCCATTGGACATGTAAACTATGCCGTAACAGAAGACGAGCAGGAGAATATTATTTTCAGACGTTCTATCTTTGTCGTGGAAGATATCCGAAGAGGAGAAAAACTAACGGAAAAAAATACACGTATAATCCGTCCGGGCTATGGCTTAAAGCCAAAGCACTATGAAGAAGTACTAGGACAAACCGCATTAAGGGATATAGAACGTGGAACACCACTGCAATTCAATATGATTGGAACCCTGTAATGGGTGATTTTGCGCATGGGGTTCTGAATAAGTTGAACTACTTTGTTTAGGAGAAGCATATGGGAAAGAAAATGATGGAAAACGAGCAGCAGCTGTATCTACGAGCTGCAGATATAACGGATATGGATTTACTCTTGCAGTGGGCGAATGACAGTACCGTGCGTGCCAATGCATTTTCGACCGCGCAGATTCCATATGAAAATCACGTAGAGTGGTTTACAGCTAAATTAAAGGATACCGATACCTACATCTACATTTGCATGAAGGAAGATATACCAATCGGACAAGTGCGGTTAGATGTGGAAGGAAATAAGGCAGTCATTGATTATAGTATTTCATCAGAGCAGCGTGGACACGGATATGGAAAGCAGATGTTACAGCTAGTAGAAGCAGAAGTACAACAACATTTACCACAGATACAATTCTTTGTCGCAGAAGTAAAAAAAGACAATACCGCATCCCAAAAAGCATTTCTCGCAAATGACTTTGAAGAAACATTTACAACCTACGAAAAGACAATCACCAAAGCTTGTTATAGCCTATAATTTATAATAAATTAAATAACATACGTGATTAAAAATAGTAAATTAAATAATTTGATACCAGCCTTCGCTGAGAATGCTTCTATGAGGGAACGTTTGAAAGCGTTGGTGCTTGGACAGTGTACTTTACTGTCTTATGCACCACTACGCTTGAAACCGAGCGAGAGCGCCTCCTGAATAGAACATTCCTAGCGAAGGCTGGTATCGAATTATTTCACTCATATTTCAAGGAAGGTAGGAGATTAGATTGAAAATTATTATTGCGACGATTAAGAGCTGGAATATTGCCTATGCAAGGACTTTGCAGACCCAACTGGAAGGTGAACATGAAATACTGGTATTTGAAAGTAAAGAAGAATTAAAATTAGATGTGGTAGAAAAATTTAATCCTGATTATATTTTCTTCCCGCATTGGTCTTATATCATTAAACCGGAAATCTTTGAACACTTTCCGTGTATTGTATTTCATATGACAGACTTGCCTTTTGGCAGGGGTGGTAGTCCGTTACAGAATCTGATTGTAAGAGGAATCAAACAAACAAAGATATCCGCAATTCGTGTTACTAAGACTTTGGATGAAGGTCCAGTATATATGAAACAGGATTTATCCTTGGAGGGTTCTGCAGAGGAAATCTATAAGCGTGCCACTAAAATAATATTTGAAATGATGATCCCGGAATTTATAGAGAAAGAGCCGGAGGCTGTAAAACAGGAAGGTGAAGTGACTGTTTTCCAAAGAAGAAAACCGGAACAAAGTGAACTTACGACAGATATGAGCATGGATAAAATCTATGACTACATTCGTATGCTGGATGCCGAAGGCTATCCGAATGCGTATCTTTCCTTTGGAAACAAACGTCTGACTTTTACGAAAGCCGTACAATCGGATGGAAAACTCACCGCACAGGTGGAGATATCCGAGGAAGCATAGTTTGAAAATAAATTTTCATAAGACTGAGAGAAAGGTATGGTATTAAGATGACAACATGGATTGTTATGCATGGAACAGAAGAAGTAGCACAAGTGAATACAAGCGGTCAATGTGAAATTTATGCAGTGAATCATGACATAGATGTAATGCAATACATTTTACAATTAGATGCTTATTCTTTTTATATGATGAATATTGTAGACTATTTGGTGGGCAATACAGACAGGCATATAGGTAATTGGGGATTTCTGGTAGATAATCATACGAATAAACCAATACGACTCTATGAATTGATGGATTTTAACAAGGCGTTTCAGCGCTATGATACGTTAGAGGGCGCCAATAGTCTGACGACCCGTCATCGTAGCCAGCAAGAGGCAGCAATGGAAGCAGTAAAGCAGATTGGACTAAATCAAAAACGGGAAATTGAAGAAGCGTGGTTCTTAGAGAATGAAATAACAGGCAATGAGAAGCAAAGTGAAAAATATCAAATGTTCTTGAAACGCCTTATGCTCTTAAAACAAATAGAATCAGAAAATAAAGGGGAAAGAAAAATATGAGCACAATTTTAGTAATAGCGGCGCATCCGGACGACGAAATCTTAGGCGTAGGCGCTACGATAGCGAGCCGTGTTGCGGCAGGAGATACGGCATATGCAGTCATTTTAGGAGAGGGACAGACTTCGCGTGTGGATCATAGAGAAGAAATGGCGGCATCTGTGATAGAAGAACTACACAAAGATACCCTTGCAGCTGCAAAACATATTGGATTTAAGGAAGTATTTTTTGAAAATGTACCAGATAACCGGTTTGACCAGTTAGACTTGTTAGACGTAGTAAAAAAGGTAGAAAAAATAATAGAAAAAGTAAAGCCAGAGGTGATTTATACACATCATAAAGGGGACTTAAACATAGACCACAGAATTACCTATCAGGCGGTTCTTACAGCGACCAGACCAATGCAAAACTGCCCGATAAAAGCAATCTATACCTTTGAAACGGTATCTTCCACAGAATGGAACTTTGCATATGGGGAAAATCAATTTAAACCAAACGTATTCGTGGATGTAGAGGCAACTTTCGAAAAGAAATTATCGGCCATGAAAGAGTACCGCACTGAATTATGCGAGTTTCCACATCCGCGTTCCCTGAAATGCCTCGAAGTGACTGCACAAAAATGGGGCTCGGTCGTAGGAAAGAATTACGCCGAACCCTTTGAACTGCTACGAGAGGTGTTTACCTACTCAAACCCCTTATAATTTTTGAATAAAGTCATCGTGCACGTGATTCAAATTCATTTCAAAGTCTTTCCGTTCTTTTTGTGTAATGTTCTCTAATATTA
>JAQUYA010000005.1 GCA_028692055.1 Lachnospiraceae bacterium
ATCACATGCTCAATCATCGTATAAAAATAGTAAAAAAAGGCGTTCATGTCCTTCTCCTTTAAAATTCTGTTTATTCGGCAACGGTAAACTGCAGTTGTCCAATTAATTTATCCGTCTGTATTTCATCTACACAGTCCTGGTCGGTTCCTTCTATCCACACGTACATATCTATTTCCAGTGAATTTCCCCCAGTAATAGTAAACACTGTTCTCGACGTTTTGGAGCTGGTATCTGTAAAAGTTCCATCTGTTTTTTCACAGAAATCGCCTGCTGCCTCTGTCATAGTTGTGTCTGCTTTCTTTCCACCCGTATTATGAGCATCTGTATTTGGCTCAAATGTTTTCCAATCACTTGTCGTTTTGAAGCCAATCCGAATTGTATTTGCTGCCGCTAACGTACTGCTGCCTGCTTCTTTACGCTTTACGAAAGACCCTGTTGCATCACTGCCTGTTCCACCCAGCAGGCATACCTTTACTGTTCCATCACCAACTGCTTTTAAAAAAAACTTATACTTTGCCAGATAACTGGCAGTTGCGACATCATCCGTGAGTGTTTCTAAACCGGTAACTTTATTTCCTGCATAAATCGGTTTTCCAAAAGCAGCCCCTGTACCTGCTGGAGATACCGGAACCAGTGTTTTCTCCCCACTTGGTAATGCCACAGTACTATTCCATTCGGAACCATTTAGACTAATCTGTAGTCCTGAGGTCGTTCCTGCCGTCAGCTCCATCCCCGTTAAGGACGGTTGATTCGTCAGGGTAAACCACGCATACGTCGCCGTTGACAGCATTGCTACCGCTACACATACCATCACGAATGCATTTCTTACCTGTTTCCAGTCTCTCTTGTTTTTTTCCATTTGCTCATTCTCCCTCTTACTTTTCTTGTTTTCTTATTTCCCTTTTTGATTTTTTCTTTTCAGAATGATTAATATTTGAATTTCATTATCATCTCTATGTTTCCACCCAGAATATCATCCACACATTCGGGGTCTTCTCCTTCCAGCCATATTACGACCGTATACTTATCCATTTCCGCAGGCTCCAGTGCTTCACGCCCTGCCGTACATACGATTTTGCTGGACGCGAATGGTAACGTTTCCAACCGGTAACGGTTTTTGCCGTTGTCAAACGACTGCTGATCTGGATTTTTGGCAGCTTCCATAAATGGGAATTCATACTCGGAATACTGACATTCCGGATTGCCCGCAGCACTTTCCGCCGCATAGATATTTTGCCTTCCATTGTAATAGAGCATGACCCATACCGCTTTGTCGATTCCCTTACTCATATTGCGGATTGATAAATTATAGTTATAATTCTGTGCGTCCATGCCCAGATTTTTTATGTAAAAGGTATAGGCAAGATAGTCCATACCATTATGCGGTCCGTCTACATCTGCTACCTCCGTATCAATATCAAAGATGCTGATATTATCTGCTTCCGAAATTGCAGTTCCTTTCAGCACAACTCTGGGTTCCTGAAAATCCGGAGTATCCGACAGCATGAGCTTTTCCTCGCCCGGATGGTCCACACGGATTACAAACTCTCCGGCCCCGGTATAAAAAGCCGCCATGACATAACCTACCGTAAGAACTGTACCAATCACGATAATTCCCTGCCAGGCTGCCGTAATACGAAAAATACTTCTGGTAAGACTTCTCCCGCCAACCCACCAGTGTCGAAATCGATGCAGCGCGTCGAACCGAAGTCCTCCTTCTTTTTTAACCAAAAAGGGATTCCTTTTTATTTGATTTCCATTCCTGTTTTCACTCTTGTTTTTCTTCTTTTTCTTTAACATGAATTATTTTTTTCTCTCTGGTTTATATTTTTCCATTCATCTTGACATCCAATAGACTTATCTCATCCTTACACCGCAAAAAGCAATCCACTAATTCTGGTTGGAACTGTTTTCCTGCTTCCTCTTTGATTCTCTGTAATGCCTGCTCCGAGCTCATACTTTCCCGGTAAGGCTTCCAGCTTGCCATCCCATCATAGGTATCGGGTATCGCACACACTCTGGCTAGAAATGGAATCTCATATGCCTTCTTCTGCTCCGGGTATCCACTTCCATCCCACCTCTCGTGATGGCTTACTGCCGTTTCACGAAAAAAATGCATGATATGGTCTGAAAAAAACGGAAAATACACACTTTTTTCTGCCCTAAGTGCATAAATAGTGTGTTTTCTAATCTCTTCCTTCTCTTTTTCTGTTAATTTGGTTACTTTGTTATAGATTTCCATCGGAATATAATGCCTTCCGATATCATGCAGACGAAAGACTGCCTCTGAATGCTCTAATAACTCTTCCTCCGGTAATTCGGTTATCTTCGCTTCCTGATAAAGACGCTCCAGAAAAACCTGTGCATAACGGGATACGCGGTACATATGCATACGAATATCTCTCGGTATCGTACTGTAAAGACTATTAATATTGGGATAAACACCTGCTGTAGAACTTTTTATAAGTGTTTTATCCGATACAATCATACTGGTTTCACCCGTGACTTAGTCACATACCCTTCTATAATTTACATAATGTTATCTCACATTGTTACCAAAAGCAATTATTATCTGTTTTTTATATTAACATAATCCTTTTATAATATCAATTAATTTTCTTTCTTAATTGTCTGACGTTTCCAGCATATTTTCAATAAATATACCATACCCCTTCGTTGGATTCTGCACTAAAACATGGGTCACTGCACCGATTATTTTTCCATTTTGGATAATGGGTGCACCACTCATCCCCTGAATGATGCCTCCTGTTTCAGACAGCAGTTCTGCATCCGTCACTTCCAGTAAAATTCCACGGTTGGTATTTTCTGCAATATAATCAAGTCTCGAAATACGTACGTCATAGAATTTCCTTTCCGTACCTATCGTGCATATGATTTGCGCCGGTCCCATCTCTATATCCTGTTTTAATCCAATTGGAAAGCTTTCCTGTCCAATCTGTTCCTCCATCTGCTCGTTCACTGCGCCAAAGATTCCCTGTGTAGTATTTTTTTGAATGCTTCCCATGATATTTTCTTCATTATATTGTATCATTCCGGTTATTTCGCCCGGTGTTCCACTTTTCCCCGGTGTGATATCCAGTATTCTCGTCTGATATAGCGTACCACCCTTTACTTCCATCAATTCTGAGGTATCGATGTCATTAATACCATGTCCAAGAGCCCCAAACTGATGATTCTTATCGATATACGTTAAAGTCCCTATCCCCTGTGCACTGTCGCGAATCCATATTCCTACCTTGAACTCACCGCTTCCGTTTTTTTGTGGTTTTATTTTTACATCCATGGATTCTTCCTGCCGTAAGATTCGCAGTATTAATTCTTCACCGTCACTTTTTTCCAGTTCTTCTACAAACTCCTTCTTGCTTGTTACTTCCTTATCATTTACTGCCTCGATATAGTCTCCACTCTTTAATATATGCTCTGCCGGCTGCTGCCAGTTGCCTTCCACATCTTTGAATTTACCCGTATCAATCACCAGTACTCCTTCTGTCTTTACATAAATACCTATGGGGATTCCTGCCGGAATGATTTCTCTTTCCTTCACCACATGCAAATTAACATTTTTAAACGGAATAATCCCGAGCAGCTTTAAATCCATCTGGTATTCATTGGCATTTACAGAGGTTATTTTCACCGGTTTATCCAGCGATACCGAAATACTGTCCGCCGGTATGGCAGAGGCCGCAACTACTTTTTCCTCTGTTTTCTGATATACCACGCCACTCACCGGCACCTGCAAATCAATACTTTCTTCCTGCCCTGCACGCAGCCGGATAGTCCCCGGTACACGCGCATAAATATCATAGTACCAATAAGAAGGAATCATAAATATTCCCACCACAAGCAAACCTACTAATATTTTTTTATATATACAAATACGCTTTTCATATTTTTTCATATTCCTATCCTTCTCTCAGGCTATACTCCTACAATGGGGTCGAAAAAGTGGGAGTGGCTGGGACGCGCTGGCACTCTGCAGCAATGACATTACTTTTGTATGACTTTGGGAAGAAATTAGAAGTTCTTAGTATTCCCATAAAGTCCTAACAATTTTCAGACACGAGGTCTGAAAAAGACTTACCTGAGCCATGGAGGGCGAATGTAAGTCGGTTGTGATGAAATTCCAAGCAACTACAATGGAATACTTAGAAGTTCTTATTTCTGTACAATGGAATAAAAAAGAAATGCCATTGCTGCAGAGTGCCAGCGCGTCCCAGCCGCTCCCACTTTTAACACCCTACTACTAAAAAAGAACATACAGGTGTATGTCCTTCTTAGTATATGAAAAATATGAAATTTTACTTTATATTTGTTTTGTTTTTGTTGCCAAATCCTTCATTTCTTTTGCATTGTTTAATACGGCTTCGGTAATTACCTCTCCGCCCAGCAAACGTGCCAGTTCCTCTATCTCCTGTTCGCTCCGGACTGGTTGTATGGAGGTCGTCGTGATTCCATCTACTGCCTGTTTTGCGATTACAAAATGGTTGTCCGCCATAGCCGCAATCTGCGGTAAATGGGTAATGCAGATAATCTGATGGTTACGTCCCAGAACAGCCAGCTGTTCCGATACCTTCCATGCCGTCTTTCCACTGATTCCCGCATCAATTTCGTCAAAAATAAGTGTTTCAATGGCATCCTTTTCCGCAAGTACTGTCTTAAGTGCAAGCATAATGCGTGACAATTCACCACCACTTGCTACGTCACACAGTGATTTAATCGGTTCTCCCGGATTAGTGGAAATCATAAATTCCACTTCATCAAAGCCATTAGCCGAATAATTGTCCTCTTTCTTCCGTACCTGAATCTCAAATTGTACCTTCAGGAAGTTCAGTTCCAGCAATGCCTGTGTCATCTTTTTCGACAGTTGCTCTGCATATGTGACCCGGATGGCAGAAGCCTGCTCACACAGATTGTCCAGCTCCTGCTTCGTTACCTGTAGTTTGTTCTGCAATTCTATCTGATACTGTTCATAATCTCTTAGTTTTTCTAATTTTTCAGTTTGCTCTGCCTGATATATAAGCACCTTTTCAATAGTATCCCCATATTTTGCTTTTAAATGATTTAACAGATTCAAACGTTCTTCTATATCTGCAAAATCCTGTTCGTCAAATTCCATATCCGACATATAGTCGGCAATACTACGGTTAAAGTCATTCAAAAGACTGTCTATCGTGACAAGTGACTCTTCCAATTGGGTCAATTTGCCATCAAATCCGGTAACCATACGCAAATCCCTTACAGCCCGTCCGATTAATTCTCCCGCACCAGAGGCATTATCTGTCCCTGTCAGTGCATATGCATTACCAATAGATTCCATGATTTTTCTGCTGTTTGCCATTCTGGTATAACTGGTTTCCAGTTCTTCGTCTTCACTAATTTGTAATTTTGCCTGCTCGATTTCATCGATTTCAAATTCTGCCAAAGCAATTTCACGTGCTTTTTCTTTATCATCTACTTTTTGTTCAATTTCATGCAGAATTTTTATATATTCTTTGTAGACTGTCTGAATCTGATTCTTCACCGGCTCCAATTCTGTTTTGGCAAAAGAATCCAATAATTCCATATGTTTTTTGATATGAAAAAGAGATTGATGCTCATGCTGTCCATGAATATCAATCAGTATCCCCGCGAGGTCTTTGAGCATTTTTGAAGTAACATTTTCTCCACATACTTTGCTGATATTACGGGCTGGCATTATCTTCCTTTGAATCAGAATCGTACCGTCCTCCTCCATTGGAATTTCCATTGCCTGCAATAGCTGTATCTGTTCCGAGTTAGTCACCTGAAATACCAGTTCTATCAATGCATATTCCGCTCCGGTCCGTATCATATCCTTATCCGCCCTTGCGCCAAGTGCAAGATTTACGGAACCAATAATAATGGATTTACCCGCTCCTGTTTCCCCGGTCAGGATATTCAGTCCGTTTTCAAAATATACCTCTGTTTCATCAATTAATGCCAAATTTTTTACGTGTAAACTTACTAACATGTTGTCTGCTCCTCATGTATTCCCCAGGCATTATCCACACCACCACAATGTAGATGATATTATTTCTATAACAGCGTCTTTATTTTATTCATGACGGTTACGGTATCCTCCACACTGCGAACTGCTGCCATAATTGTGTCATCACCTGCAATACAACCAACAATTTCCGGATATTTCATTGCATCTAGTGCAGCTGCAACTGCCATAGCCATACCGGATACGGTACGAATTACCAGAATATTCTGTGCCATGTCCATAGAAAGCAAACCATCGCGCAGTACTCTCGTATATTTATCATTCATATGCGAATCGTCTGTTTTTAAGACAACGTATTTCTGTTTTCCCTTTCCACTCGGAACCTTGGATAAGTTTAATTCACGGATATCTCTGGATACCGTTGCCTGCGTCACGCTAAAGCCATCCTGTCTTAACCGACTGGTCAGTTCATCCTGTGTGTCAATGTCATGTTTTTCAATTAATTCTACAATTCTGTTTTGTCTTTTCTGCTTCATATTATGTTTCACTCATTTTTTTGTGTAAGACTTCTAAAAAGCTTACCTTGTTTAGTTTCAGTATCTTTGCTTTTTGGCTGGATTGCGTAATCTGTATTCTATCTCCAGTAACCAGTGTTACTTTATGCTTGCCGTCATAGCTTACTTCCATCTGTTGCGTTCTGCCGTCACGCCCTGCCGCTATCTCCACCGTGACCGTATCCTCCGGTGCCAGTATAATACTTCTGGTATTCAATGTATGCGGGCAAATTGGTGTCAGTACCATCAATTCTGCCTTTGGCTCTACGATAGGACCTCCTGCCGACATATTGTACCCGGTAGACCCCGTAGGGGTTGCTATAATAATACCATCTGCATGGTATCCCTTCAAAAACATATCATTCACATAAATATTAAAGTTTAAAATACAAAGAGAACCCAGCCTCGCTAGTACAATATCATTTAAAGCCTGTGCCGCCTCCAGCTGCTCTCCATTTCGGAGGATGCATCCTTCTAACAGCATACGGTTAACGACTTTTGCTTTGTCCTCAATCAGTGCCATAAGTGCATCTTCTATATTCACAAGCTCTACCTCTGCCAGATAGCCCAGCGTCCCAAGATTTACTCCGATTAGTGGAATACCACTTGCGAGGGTGTCATTTGCAGCTTGCAGCAAAGTACCATCACCGCCCAGCACCAGAATACATTCTGCTTCTTCTGGTATATCCCGCGGATTAGTATAGCAGTCATTTGCACCTGAAATATCATTGGTAATCTGTGTCTTATAGCTGCAATTATGTAGTTTTAAGAAGTCTTGAATATCATGTGTTATTTTTAAGTCTTCATCTTTTTGTTTATTGGTAATGATAAAAAAATTCTTCATACGGATTCCCATCTGTGGCTTTTCGCCGTATCAACTTTCCCCTACAGGCTTTGGTGTGCCTTTTCTACGGTTTCCTCAATGATATGCTTCCACTGCTCTGTCATCGATATACGCTCTGGGATATAGGTTGTTCCATCTTCAATGTGACTGTGTGCTGTTTCGGTAAGCTGATTTATTTTTTCCTGATTCTTTTCAATATGTACCAGATATTCAATATTTCCTTCTGGTCCCTTGATTGGTGAAAAGTCCAATTCTAAAATTGTAAATCCAATCGAATCTGCATAATCCAGTATTTTTTCAACAACCTCTTTGTGAATTTCCGGTTCTCTGACAACGCCTTTTTTGCCAACCTTATCTTTGCCTGCCTCAAATTGCGGCTTTATCAGACATACCATCTGACCATGATTTTTCAGTAGATTTCTGGCAGGCTCCAGTATTCTGGTCAAAGAAATAAAAGAAACATCTACCGATGCAAAATCCAAATCGTCCTGGATATCTGCACGCACCATATAGCGGAAATTTGTTTTTTCCATACAGACAACGCGCTCATCATTACGCAGCTTCCACGCAAGCTGTCCATGTCCCACATCTACCGAATAGACTTTTGCCGCACCATTTTGCAGCATGCAATCGGTAAATCCACCGGTAGAAGCTCCGATGTCCATGCATATCTTATCCTGCAGCGTCAGGGAAAAATGTGCCATTGCCTTTTCCAGCTTCAGTCCGCCGCGACTCACATAGCGCAGGGTATTTCCCCTCACTTCAATCGTAATCTTTGTTTCATCAAAGGAAGTACCTGCTTTGTCTTCCCGTTGTCCGTTTACGAATACATCTCCGGACATAATAATTACTTTTGCTTTTTCTCTTGATTCTGCTAACCCTTGCTTTACCAGCAGTACATCTAACCGCTCTTTCATCTGCTTCTCCCATTTGGAGCTTCTTATTCTGCCCTTTGAAGGTGCTCTATATTCTCCACAATACTCTCTGCATCAATGCCAATTTCCTGTTTTAGCAGTTCCACATTACCATGCTCCACATATTCATCTGGTATGGTAATGGTGAGTATTTTGGCATCTGTATCCAAATTATCCATACAAGCACGTACTTTTTCACCAAATCCGCCACTTGCTACATTTTCTTCCATCGTCACAATCAAACTGTGATTTTCACACGCATGCTTTACCATTTCTTCATCAATTGGTTTTGCAAACCGCGCATTGATTAAGCTACACGCATATCCTTTTTCTTTTAATATCCGTCGCGCTTCTACGGCAACCTTTACCATACTTCCAATTGCCAGTAATGCAATCTCTTTTTCCTCATAGAGCATCTCCGCCCTGCCATATTCGATAGGTGCCCGAAATTCCGGTAACCCGTCATAGGCTTCGCCTCTAGGATAACGAATGGCAATAGGCGCTCCAAATTTGACTGCAAACTTCATCATATCGGATAATTCCCATTTATTCTTAGGTGCCATGATATGCATGTTTGGAATCGAGGATAAATAGGATAGATCAAAGATTCCCTGATGTGTTTCTCCATCACTGCCAACCAATCCGGCCCTGTCTATGGCAAATACCACCGGCAGATTCTGGATACAGACATCATGTAATATCTGGTCATATGCTCTCTGTAAAAAAGATGAATATACTGCTACAATCGGTTTCAACCCACCTGCTGCGAGACCTGCCGCAAAGGTAACTGCATGCTGCTCTGCAATTCCCACATCAAAAAAGCGCTCCGGATAAATATTATGAAATCTCTTAAGCCCGGTGCCATCCGGCATGGCAGCGGTAATCGCTACCACTCTTTCGTCCCGCGCACCCAGCTTTGTCATAACGGTTGAAAAAACATCCGTATAATTTGCCTTCGTTCTGGGCTTACTTGGCAGCCCTGATTCTATTTCAAATGGTTCTGCACCATGAAATCTAGCTGGATGCTTTTCCGCCGGTGCATATCCTTTTCCTTTATGTGTCAGCACATGTACAATCACTGCATTTTTACAGCGTTTTGCTTCTTTAAAGACCTGCAGCATGTCCGCTACATTGTGTCCATCAACGGGTCCTAAATAAGTAATCCCCATATCTTCAAAATACATGCCCGGAATCACCAGATGTTTAACACTGCTCTTTGCACGGCGGATGGTTTCTACCACCGTATCTCCGTTTGGAATGGATTTTAATTTATTATAAATGCCTTCTTTGAGTCCCAGATACTTATCCGCTGTACGAATACTGTTCAGATACTTTGGTACACCACCGACATTCTCCGAAATAGACATATTGTTATCATTTAACACAATAATGAAATTGGTTTCCAGACGTGATGCATTATTCAAAGCTTCATATGCCATACCACCCGTTAAGGAACCATCACCGATTACAGATACGACAGTATTTTTACCGCCACCGATGTCACGTGCTTTTACCAAACCTAAGCCTGCGGATATTGATGTCGAACTGTGTCCTGTGTCAAATGCGTCACAGGCACTTTCCTTTCGTTTCGGAAATCCACTCATACCACCAAATTTACGCAGTGTCTCAAAGCCGTCGCGGCGACCGGTCAATAGCTTGTGTGTATAGGATTGATGTCCAACATCCCATATAATCTTATCTTCCGGAAGGCTCAGGCTCAGATGCAAAGCCATGGTAAGCTCTACTGCGCCCAGATTGGAACCAAGATGACCACCCGTCACACTAATTTTTTCTATGAGAAATTCTCTGATTTCCTCTGCCAAATCCCCATATAATTCCGGGTCTACCTGTTTTATATCATTTGCTTTTTCAATCTGCTCTAATATCATAGGAATAGCTCCTTAATTTTTTCTGGTAATTAGTTCCTGTAATAATGCTTCCAGGAAATCATTCTGGAACTGCCCCTGGAATGAATCCAATAAAGAAATCGCTTCTTGCGACAGAGCGGCAACATCTGCCTTCGATTTTTCAACACCTTCTAATGTTACGTATGTTGTTTTGTGATTCTTTGCATCGCTGCCGGTTGCTTTTCCCAGTACCTCAAGACTGCTTGTGATGTCCAGAATATCATCCTGAATCTGAAAAGCAATACCTACGTTATACGCTGTTTTTTCCATCTTTGTAATTTGTTCCGTAGATGCACCTGCCAGAATGGCGCCAATCATCATAGAGGACTGTATCAGGGCTGCGGTCTTGTGCTCATGTATGTAGATAAGCTGCTCACGCGTGACCTTATCCTGCATATCCTCTGCTTCGATATCGGCTGTCTGTCCGCCTATCATACCGTAAATACCCGATTTCCCGGCTAACACGGCAAAGGCTTTCCCAATATTCACATTCTCAGGTTCCATGGCAAATGCTTTCGCTGCTGTTTCAAATGCCAGATTTAATAACGCATCACCTGCAAGGATTGCCATGCATTCTCCGTATACCACATGTGTAGTTTTTCTTCCTCTCCGGTATTCATCATTATCCATGGCGGGTAAATCATCGTGTACCAGAGAATAGGTATGAATCATTTCCTGTGCTGCCATAAAAGGCTCTATAATCTTACTTTTTCCACCAAATAATTCATAGGTCTCTTTCATCAGCATAGGACGAAGTCTTTTTCCACCTGCTAATACACTATAGTTCATAGCTGAAATTACCGTTTTCGCATATCCTTTTTCTTCCGGTAAATAAGTATGCAGTACCTCTTCAATTTCTGTAATCCGCTTCTCTTTTTCTTCCTTAAAATTCATTTAATTTCCCACTCTCATCAATTACTAAGACTTTTTTCTCTACCCTGTCAATTGTTTCGTTACAGAACTTCAGTATTTCCATTCCCTTTTTATAGGACTGAAAGGAATCCTCCAGTGAAATATCCTGACTTTCTAATTTTTCAATTGTTTCATTCAACTGTGCAAAGGCCTCTTCTAAAGAAATCTCATCTTCTGCCTTCTTCTTGTTTGCTGCCATTAGAATTCCCTCCTTATTTCACTCTTGGATAATACACTCGTCTGTATTTCTCCATTTTTTACCTGAATCCGTATTTCTTCTCCAACTGCCACCTGATTCACGTCCGTTATGGTTTTTCCTGCCTGACTGGATACATATGAAAAGCCCTGATTAAGCTTGTCCAGGGGGGAAAGACCTTTCATCTGTTCAATATAAAGCTCCAATTGATGTCTTTTCTGAATCAAAATATGCTTGACAGCCTCCTGCAGACGTTCCTCCAACTGCATGGAAAGCGTTCGCTTCTCCCGTATCTGGTTTAAGGGGCTTAATATTTGCAGTTTTAATCGCACCTGTTCCATGCGGCTGCGATAGCGTTCTATTTTATTTTCCAGTAAACGTATGATTTTCATACGATAATCTTCGATTTGATTTTGTAATTCGCGTACATTGCTAACTGCGAGTTCTGCCGCCGCAGATGGAGTTGGTGCCCGTAAATCTGCCACAAAATCCGCTATGGTCGTGTCAGTTTCATGCCCAACCGCCGAAATAATCGGTATTGTACATTCAAAAATAGCCTGTGCAACCTCTTTTTCATTAAATGCCCATAAATCCTCGATGGAACCACCGCCACGACCCACGATTATGGTATCAACACCTCTCGCCTCCATCGCATGTATCCCATTGATGATACTGGCAGCCGCCTGTTCTCCCTGTACAACTGCAGGATACAGAATCACCTGCACGTAAGGGTTTCTTCGTCTGGTAATATTGATGATATCCTGTACGGCTGCTCCGGTTGGCGCGGTAATGACACCTAAGGTTCTGCAATACTCTGGAATCGGTCTTTTGTATTCCTGTGCAAACATGCCCATTTCCGACAGTTCTTCCTTTAACTGTTGAAAACGTTCATATAGCATGCCTGCGCCATTTAATGTAATCTCTTTTGCATACATCTGGTACTTGCCATCGCGCTCATACACATCAATGCTGCCAGCTACGATTACCTGCTGTCCCTCTTTCATCTGAAATTTCAGACCATTACGGTTTCCCGCAAACATCACGCAGGAAAGAGTACCTTTACTATCCTTTAACGTAAAATAAATATGTCCAGACGAGTGATATTTACAATTGCTTACTTCTCCTTTGATTGAAATAGAAGAAAGCAAAAAATCCTGTGTGAACATATTCTTGATATACGAATTTACTTGTGCTACTGAATATACATTTTTCATGAATACACCTGATTTGTGCCACATCAAATTTCCTATGCAGATTTATTTTGCAAATTTAGCTAAAATACCATTTACAAATGCCGGTGAACCATCTTGTCCAAATTTCTTAGCAAGCTCTACTGCCTCATTGATTGCAACCGAAGCAGGTACATCTTCGTCATATTTGATTTCATAAACAGCCAGCCGAAGAATCGTCAAATCAACTTTTCCCATTCTTTCTGTCTTCCAGCCTTCTGCCACCTCATTTAATGCAAGGTCAATATCTGTCTTCTTATCCACGATATTCTTATATTTTTGGGAAATATATGCTTCGTCCGGCTCCAAAACTGTCTTCTCGTTATCTTCAAAAAATAATTTGATTTGTTCCGGCATTTCCTCTGCTTTATTAAATTCTATTCGAAAAAGCAATTTGAATATCTGTTCTCTTAATTCTCTTCTGCCCATTTATGCTCCCTTTTATTCATTTGTAGTCATATTCACACTGGCAATACGAATATTCACATCTGCAACTTCCAGACCGGTCATATTTTCAATCGCCGATTTCACTTTTTCCTGTACCTTCTGGCAGGTAGCCGGAATATTATAACCATATTCTAAAGTAACGGAAAGGTCTGCTGTAACAACACCATTGATGACATCTACCTTTACACCCTTTGTTAATTTTTTCATACCAACTTTACTCATTAGTTCATTTGTGATATTTCCAATCATTGCGGAAACGCCCTCAACCTCTGTGGCAGCAATGCTGGCAATCATAGCAACTACATCGTCTGCTATCTTTACAGAACCAATATTTTCATCTTCTTTTAATGTGTATCCGTTTCTATCTAATTCCTTTTCCATATGGAAACCTCCTTCATTAGGCAACTTTCAATACATTTTATTATAACAAAGTTATAGTTTTTTGCATAGTATTTCTTTAGAGCCAAAAGCTAGCTTAGCCAAAAGCTTAGGGTCAGCTGGTCTTTGTTATTGATATAAGCAATCTGACTGGTACTATCCTGCAAAAATTGAAAAACCTTCTGGTTTTCAATCAAATCTGTTTTCATCTCCTGAAAAACAGCGGGTGTTGCACATTTCAAAGTCACATAGACTTTTCCGCTTGCATAGGCTTCTTCAAACAAAGCCTGTATCTGGCTGCTTTCGTACTGTTCCAGATAAGCACCCTCTCTGACATAATAGTTATCTTTCATAGACGTGCATTCCGGCATAGGTACAATGTTGTCGATTACATGGGTAGTACACAATTGCTCGGTTGTTACACACAGATAATCATAATTAATCTGTGGTTTTTCATTTCCAGCCTGCTCTCCTTCGCCCTCTCCCTCTAATTGATAGAAGGCATCTCCCCATGTGGCATCTACATAGTAATATGCCCCATCTATAGTAACCAGATTCCATGCATGTCCTTCTCCGGTGTCCACGGTCCCTATGACCAGTGTCGTCGGTATTCCCAGTTGATTCAGAATGTATTGCATTGTCTTGGCATATCCCTGGCACACCGATGCACCATATACACAAACGGAACAAATATTTTGATTTTCTTTTGCCTGCAGATCATAGGTGGTATGATAAATCAGATATTCATATATATATTTGACTTTTTCATAAGAATCAAAGGATACATCCATTTCATTTATACATTGTGCCACATAAGCGTCTATCCTGGTCTGCATCTCCTGAATCGTGTTTCTGTCCATCGTATAAGTTCCCGAAAAAGCAATATGCTTTGTTTCATCCCCCACAGAATATTTCGTGTACGTATACCCATTTGCATAAAATATTTCCGGATGATCATTCATAACACATTGAAATACATAATCAATGGTATCCACTAAGATGCTGCTTACCACAACATTTTCATCCTGATTGATAAGAATGGTATAGATTTCTGCATATAGCTTTCGCTCTGCTTCTGTTTCTAACTGGTCAAACGCATAATTACCACTTTGCTGTGATATGACCTCCGCAGAATTTTCTATATTCGCTTCTGTACCATCTTCTGTTTCTTCAGCCCTTGTGTGCTCTGTTGGCGGGATATTTTCTATATTCTTTGCAGAGCACCCAGCCAGAACCGACATTGTGATAACACATGTTATTATTAATAAAACAGTTCTTTTCATTTATACTCCTATCGCACTTCAGAGACTTAGCCATTTCACATTAATCCCTTCCAAATTCGGATAATACCAATCCTTTATTTCTGTCCAGGGTCATACCAATACTCCATTGATTGATAAATATCAATAACGGATTCCCTTTCAAATCCTTAATCTTCTTCATATCCGATGTACCTATCAGATGCTGCAAATCAACTTCCTCTTTATTTTCAATCCAGCGAATATATTCATAAGGAAGCGGCTCCAGTTTTATTTCTACATTATATTCATTTTCCAGACGGTATTTCAATACATCAAATTGTAATACTCCTACTACACCTACGATGATTTCTTCCATACCGGTATTAAATTCCTGAAATATCTGGATAGCACCCTCCTGTGCAATCTGCGAAACGCCCTTCATGAATTGTTTCCTTTTCATGGTATCTACCTGACGTACCCTGGCAAAGTGCTCCGGTGCAAAGGTTGGGATTCCTTCATATTCAAGCTTGTCCTTTGGCATACAAATCGTATCTCCGATGGAAAAAATACCTGGGTCAAAGACACCAATGATGTCCCCTGCATAGGCTTCCTCTAAGATTTTACGCTCATCTGCCATAATCTGCTGCGGCTGTGACAGACGCAATACCTTATTCCCCTGTACATGCTTCACTTCCATGCCGGCATCAAACTTACCGGAGCAGATTCGCATGAAGGCAATTCTATCCCGATGTGCTTTATTCATATTTGCCTGAATCTTGAATACAAAGGCAGAAAAATCATTTTCCGTCGGACTGATTAGTCCGCAGTCTGCTTTTCTCGGAAGCGGTGTGGTCGTCATGCGCAGAAAATGCTGTAAAAAGATTTCAACGCCAAAGTTCGTTAATGCGGAACCAAAAAATACAGGTGTCAATTCCCCTTTTTGGACTTGCTCGATATCAAATTCTGCACTTGCTCCATCTAACAAATCAATTTCATCTTCCAGTTGCTTTTTAAAATCTTCCCCAATGGTATTGGTTAACAATGCATCATCACTTACAGGAATAATCGTTGTTTCCCCTTCTTTTGTTCCCTTTTCCGTATCGGAATAGGTAACTACACATTGTTCTTCTCTTTCATAGATACCTTTAAATCTCTTTCCCGAACCAATCGGCCAATTAATCGGACAGGTTGCTATACCCAGTTCTTTTTCAATTTGGTCCAGTAATTCAAACGTATCATTTGCATCACGATCCATCTTATTAATAAATGTAAAAATAGGAATTTTACGCATGACACATACCTTGAAAAGCTTTCTCGTCTGTGCCTCAACACCCTTACTTGCATCGATTACCATAACTGCAGAATCCGCTGCCATTAAGGTCCGGTACGTATCCTCCGAGAAGTCCTGGTGTCCTGGTGTATCCAGTATATTAATACAGAAATTATCATATTCGAACTGAAGTACCGAAGATGTAACGGAAATACCTCTCTCTTTCTCAATTTCCATCCAGTCAGATACTGCATGCTTCGCAGTGGCTTTTCCCTTTACACTTCCTGCCTGATTAATCGCTCCTCCGTATAATAAAAATTTCTCTGTTAATGTTGTTTTTCCCGCATCGGGGTGAGAAATAATGGCAAATGTCCTTCGTCTATTTATTTCTGTATCATAATTACCCACAATTGTGTCCTCCGTACTTTTTTGTCTACTGATTCTGTGCGCTTCCAAGCAGTATGATTTATACTCATTTGATTTCTATTTAGCAAGCATTGATGTTCCTTTAATATGAGATTCCACACCGAAGTAATCTAATACGGTGGCGCCGATATCGGAAAAGGTATCTCTGGTTCCCAGATTCTCTGGTTGGATATGTGCACCATACATGAGAAATGGTGTATGCTCTCTGGAATGATCCGTAGAAACTGTATATCCCGGGTCACAGCCATGATCTGCCGTAATCATAAGAATGTCATCTTCACGCATTTTTCCTAGCAGCTCTGGCAGTTTCTCATCAAAATAGGTAAGCGCCTTCGCATATCCGTCTATATCATTTCTATGACCGTATAGCATATCATAATCTACTAAATTAATAAAACAAAGGCCTTCAAAGTCCTTGTCCATATACGCAAGAGTTTTTTCAATTCCTTCTGCATTTCCTTTTGTATACGTAAATTCTGTGATTCCTTTTCCAACGAAAATATCCTTAATTTTTCCAACGGCTATTACATCATACTTTGCATCGCTTAACTGGTCCAGCATCGTCGTAGCAGGTGGCAATAAAGAATAATCATGACGGTTGGTGGTTCTGGTATAGTTACCGCTTGTCCCTGTGAACGGTCTGGCAATCACACGTCCAACTCCATGTTTTCCCTGCAGCATTTCACGTGCTTTTGCACAATACTCGTACAGCGTGTCTAATGGAACAATCTCCTCATGCGCAGCAATCTGGAATACACTGTCCGCAGAAGTGTAAACAATCAAATCCCCTGTTTTCACATGCTCGTCCCCATAATCCTTGATAACCTCTGTTCCGGAATAAGGTTTGTTGCATAACACACCTCTGCCCGTCAGTTTACGAAATTCCTCCAATACTTCCTCTGGAAATCCATTTGGATATGTAGGTAATGGGCTTCCCGAATAAATACCGGCGATTTCCCAATGCCCTATGGTCGTGTCTTTTCCTTTCGATGCCTCTTTCATTCTCGCAATACATGCTCTTGGTTCGGCAACCGGTTTTCTGCAATCTACTCCGTCAATATTAAATAATCCAAGTTCTGCCATATTTGGCATATTAAAATAAGAACTCGATGCTGCGGAGCGAATCGTGCTGGTTCCTTTATCTCCATAATCAGCGGCATCTGGCATCTCACCAATTCCAAAGCTATCCAAAACAATTAAAAATACTCTTTTCACTCTTTACTCCCATCTGCGGACTTTGGCCGCGTACAAATCAAGGTATTCTGTAATAGAAAATTTTGCTATTTTATCTATGCACCATAATATAAAGCAAGAGATAACTCTTGCTTTATATTATTCCTAAGTATACCATATTCATGCAAAATTTCCACCTAAATAGGAGTAATTATTATATTTTCAGCAGGAATTCCTGTTTTACGCTTTACGATATCTTCGATTTGTGCTCTTTGCGCATCACTGAGTTCGCTGGTGCTTACACACACATCCACATACCCGTTACTGATACTGACAACCGCATCAGTAAACCCTTTGGCTTCCAACAATATCTCTGCCGACATCTCTTTCTCGGCGATATCCGTCAGAGCAATCATATTGTCGATTGCTTCCTGCTTCTGGCTGCTTTCAATACTCGTATTATTGATAACTTCTAATAATGTTTCTTTATTCTTGGAACGCGTCTGCTCTTTGACTAATTTCGCATTGGATAAGCTGCTGATGCTGTTTGCCGAGGTAAAAACTGCTTCTCCCGGGGTTTCCTCCTGCAATACTGCATCTTCCTCCATACTACTTTCCAGTCCATCTGCACTTGCCATATCTTCTGGCAGATAGTCTGCACTTTCCTGTACAATATCAGAATCCAGACTCTCAATATCCGTAATGTTAGCAGCCTGTTCCATATCCTCTGCGGAAATATCCAGCCCTATATCTCCTGCGTCCGCCTGGTCGATTATCCCTTCTGTATTTTCGTCTGCATTTGCTATTTCCTCACTTGTCATCTCTACATTGTTACTGGTTACCGCTATATCTTCTTCTCCGATTTTTTCACCTGTGAAGTTCAGATATCCGGCTACGGCTATCATAATCGCTAATGCCGTAATCATAATTTGATTCTTTTTTAGTATGTTCTTCACACCATTCGCCCCTTTACATGATTATGTTTTCATCTTAACTACCACTATTTTATGTGCCTCTATCCCAAATAATGCCTGAATTACATCGGTAATATTTTTATTTACAGATGCATTCCCCGCGCCCTCTGCTACCACCATGACACCCTCTACCTTCGGCTCCAGCTGTTTCACTACATAGGGCATCTCATTCCCTTCACTATCCTTTATGTAAACCGTGGTCTCATCATTCACCATATCGTTCACATTTCGATTGCTGCCGGAAGAATCTGTTTCTGTGGAAACGGAACGATTATTCGGCTGATCCTTTTCTACAACCTTTTCTGTGGAAGTATTTATGGTTATCATTACTTTCACTTTGCCTACCCCTGCCATACTGGTTAAGATATCGGCTAATCTACTTTCCATTTCTTCTGTATAGGACTCCGTCTTGCCGTCAGAAGAAATGGTTCCTACCGTATTCGCTGTGCTTATTTCTCCGTTTACACCTGTACGATTATCTATGTTCTGTGTTCCATCGTCTGCAATGTTGCTTTCTATATTGCTCTCTACCTTGCCTTGCAATACTCCAAGACTGCCTCCTATTCCCACATTATCCGAACCCGACTGCACACCCTGAGACAGGCTTTCCTGTTTCGACTTTGTACCAGTTATCTGCTTTGTGGTATCGGCTCTTACCGGAAGCGCAATAATAAATAATAAGATTCCGATTAATAGCAATATGATATAGGTATCCTTTTTCCCTTTTGCCTGTGTCACACAATTTATTATCCATTCCTTCGACCACTTTTCTATTTTTTTCTCTTTTTCCGAATACCCTTCTTTTTCGGTATTATTCATTTATATGCACCTCCAAATATTGTTCCTCTGTTTCCAGTATCTTTGCACATAATTTTTGATATTCTCCATGTAAATTCTCTTTCTCCTCTCCTTTTGTAATACCTCTGCTGGTGACCTCGATCCAGACATCTATTTTCATTTTTTTCCTGTCAAAAGTTCCATCCGCTTTCTTTCCGTCTATTTCTACCTTAAGAACTTCTGCTTCTATTTCTTCCAATTTTAATTCATTGTTAATTCTTGATTTAATTTCATTTTTCATTTGTTCCTGTATTTCATTATTTTGAATTTCCTGTATTTCTGTTAATTCCAACACCTCTATGTCCGGTAGCTCCTCACTGTCCAGCATTTGTAGTTGCTTCTGGTATTGCCTTACTTCTTCCTCAAATTTATGAAGTGTACCTTCCTTAAATATTCCAATCATGGGAACCAGCAGCATGGACAGTATCATAAGATGTATGATAATCTGCACATATTTCGTATAATTTTCGTTTGCATTAAAATGCAAAAGTGTTTGTGCCAAAACCAGAAAAATCCCAATTTTCAATAGGAGATCCAATATTTCATTCATTACATTCCCCGATTCGTTGCCGCAATGATAATCGCTATTGTGATTATAAACAGAATCATTACTGTTGCTACAATTCGCAGCAGTAGCATGGTTCCATCTCCTACCTGGCTGGCACAGTTTGTCATTCTTTTATCTGTCACAATACCAATCATTGCTGCGCTTATTTTTAAGGCTAACGCCATGAGTCCGATATGTATCAGTGGTACTGCACAGATACCGAGCAGAAGAATCACAAACGCCAGCCCTGCACTATTTTTTATCAGAATCGCTGAGCCTAGCACAATTTCCGTCACAGAATCCGCCACACCACCTATTCCCGGTATTGCCGCTACCGTCTTTTGCATGGTAATTGCCTTTACGCTATCAATAACAGGTGTTATCATCGATTGAAAGAAGCCAACCCCTCCGACAAAACCAATGATAAGTGCCAGACTTTTTTCAATCCCCTTTCGAATCAGCTCAACTAATGGTGTCAGACGTTCTTCTTCACTCAGTCCATTCATTAAAGTTAGAAATACGAACCCCAGGGTTGCCGGAAGAATAATCATGGCAATTATACTTTCCACAAGTGTAATAATTACAAACATAAACTGATAAAATACCACTGCAGAAGCCGTTGCCGTTGTGAACCCCACAATCATAAAAAAAGTAGGAATCAGTATTTTCATAAAAAGAATGATATTTTCAATGGTATTACTAGCAATTACTACTGCCTCTTTAAAGGTCATCAACAAAATCAGTATGAATAACATATAGAGGAAATAGAAGCTGATATCCGCAATCTGATGATTTTTAAATATCATGCTAAAACGCGAAAAAAGTGCTGCTACGATTCCAAGACTTACGATTGATATGCCAATCTTCTTTGCCTCCCCTGCATTTCCTCCTACACCCTGCTTTAGCAATTCAATTATTAAATTTATATTTAATTTTGTTTCACCACTTATAATCTGTTTTACCAGTTCCGAGAAATTCATATGATAATCCGGAAACAGTTCCTGTAATTGATTATCTATCTGGTCAAATTCCAGTTTTTCCATCAAGTTGCCCGTGCTATCCACATAATCCATTCCATTTATTGTCTGCACCTCACTTGCCCTGCACGTAAGTAAAAAGTAAGGATTACAAAATAGTTTTATTATTATCATAATCATGCATAGGAATCTAATACCTGTCTTTTTCTTTACTCTGTTTTCCCGCATTGATTCCCTTTCCTTCCATTATCCTTCCCTATTCTGCAATTACCCTTCTACAAATTGCTGCATCACCTGTATCAGTGATAGTAGTATGGGCATTCCAGCAATTAAAATCAAAACTTTTCCAAATATTTCGATTTGATTTGCAACTGCTTTGTAACCGGCATCTCCGCAAATACCGGAACAGAATTCACATATATAAGTGATTCCAATTACTTTTAGCAATATCTTGAAATATCCCAGCTTATCCGAAAACAGAGTTTTCAAACTGTCTATTTGGAGCATCAGGCTTTCCATATAGCGCATCGCAGTCATAAAAATCAATAAGCAAACTCCAAATATAATCAAATAACTGTATTCCGGCTTGCTCATTTTAAACTGCATGGCAAACAACACACCAATTAATCCAACCATTCCAATTTTAATAATCTCCACTCTTCCCTCCATCACAGTTCAAATAAATTTCTTATGGTGGAAAACAATTCATAAATATATGGCACAATCCAGGAAAGCACCAGAATCAGTCCCGCAAGGCTTACCAGAAAGGCCTGCTCCTCCCTGCCACTATGCTTTAACACCTGTCCCAATATCGTCACCAAAATTCCAACCGCTGCAATTTTAAAAATCAAATTTACACCCACTCTTTTGCCTCCTATGTAGTCCTTCCTAATCTATACCAAAATAACACTGCACAGTATTCCACTCATAATCCCAATAGACAGATAAATTTTACATTTATTGGTCTGTTCCGCTTTTCTTTTCTCGATTTCCTCTAAAATCAAGTGAGACTGCATTTCCATTTTATGTAACTGCATTTCCCGGTTATAGCAATTGTCTGTTTCTATCACTCCTGCCATGATTTCCATCATTTGAGGAGGCAAATGTAATTCCTTTTGTAAATTCATTAATTCTTCCTGCCAGATTTGCATGACATTTATACCTTTTTTTTGATTCATTCTATTATGTACCTGTTGTAAAAATGCACTATATGGTTCTGGCACACGTAAGGATACCAGTCGACATGCTTCCAAAAATGTCACATGTCCATAATCAATTTCCTGCTTTAACTGGTTTGTTATTTCATAAAAATCCTGAAGTTCTTTAATACACTCCTTATAAATACTGCTATAGTAATGTCCCATTCCACTGCTTCCACAAATCACAAAAGCAGCAGCTAATATTTTTATAATTCCCTGCATAATTCTTTTCCTTCTGCATCATAGATATGTTGTATCAGGCAGCTTTGCTTTGCTTTTCCCATTTCAATAAACCGTTCAAACATTTGCACACAAAACATCTCACAAAACCATTCTTTTTGTTTTACCTCCTCAAAGGATGCGGCATGAACCGTCACAATCATATTGCAGCCACATTGCATTGCTGTTTTCAATGCCCTTATATCCTCCAGACTGCCTATTTCATCAACTGCAATTACACGCGGACTCATAGAACGTATCAACATCATCATTCCCTGTACCTTTGGACATGCATCTAATACATCGGTACGTATACCTATATCGTTTTGCGGGATTCCCTGAAATGACCCGGCGATTTCAGATCTTTCATCTACAACTCCCACATTTCTCCCATTTCCATAACGATTTCCATTTGAAATTTGTCGGATTAAATCCCGAAGAATGGTTGTCTTTCCACATCCCGGATTGGAAATTATCATTGTATTATAAAGCTCTTTTTGGTGATACAGATAAGGAATCGCCTTATCCGCTGCCCCCTTTATCTCATGCGCAATACGTATGTTCAGACTGGATATGTATTTCAGGTTCCGTATCTGATCCGCGTCTTGTATGACTTGTCCGGTAATCCCAATCCGATGTCCCCCCGGTACAGTGAAGAATCCCTGTCTCATCTCATCTTCATATGCATAAATAGAATAATTGCATAGATAATTCAGAATTTGATGCATATCCTTTTCCGTCGTTTGATAAGAATCACTGTTTTCGTATATTATTTTTCCAGTCTTATGTAAAAAAAACTCCTGATTTTCGATTCTAATAATAACCGGCTGATTAACACGCAAGCGGATTTCCTGTAGTTTACTTTCTATTCTTATTACCTCTTTCCACAGATATCTTAGATAGTCGGGAAAAAGTTCTTCAATTCCATATCTTTCCATTGCATGCACCTCTTAAATTAATATATGAGTCCAAGCCCTACTTATTCCTTATTTTTTAGTCTCGTATTTGTGTACTGGATTTTATACATAAAATTCTTAAATAAAGATAGACAGAAATTCGGTAGTATGCTATCTTTATATTATAGCAATAGTTACTATTATCATATAAATCATTTAGCATATTAAAGGAGGTATTTTATGGAACACACAAGCGAAAGTCAATTAAATAATCTTGTCACTCTATTAGATGGGTATACTACAAAAGGCGGGCATCACCTGAATATTAATGTCTTAAATCGTGATACGCTGATGGATGCACAGAAGCATCCTGAAAATTATCCACAATTAACCATTCGTGTATCCGGATATGCCGTTAACTTTATCAAATTAACGAAAGAACAGCAAAATGACGTCATTTCCAGAACCTTCCATGAAATGGTTTAGGCCTTTCCTTTCTGGCATAAACACCTGATTTTCACACAAAAAACCCTTGTCGGAAGTAAATCCGATAAGGGTTTCTTTGTACTATTTCTTATAAGCACATATTCGCTTTTTTATAGCTTTTATGCCTGTGCAACATCCTTCATGGAGAAGCTGATTCTGCCCATCTTGTCTTTACCAAGGCATACTACAGTAACTTCCTGTCCTAAGGTAAGGACATCTTCTACCTTATTTACTCTGTCCTTAGAAATCTTGGAAATATGAACCATTCCTTCTTTTCCAGGAGCAAATTCAATGAATGCACCAAAATCTTTAATGCTGATAACGGTACCTTTGAAGATTTGACCTTCTTCAAAATCAGTCGTAATCATCTTAACGATTTCAACTGCTTTGTCCATCATGGCTTTATCTGTTCCACAGATAGATACTGCTCCATCATCGGAAATATCCATCTTAACGCCTGTTTTTTCAATAATTGCATTGATTGTTTTACCGCGCTGTCCAACGACATCACCAATCTTTTCCGGATTAATCTTAATCTGAATAATTTTAGGTGCATATTGTCCAACTTCTTCTCTTGCCTTTTCGATTGCTCCAGCCATTACACCAAAGATTGTTTCACGAGCCTGTCTGGTCTTTGCAATTGCTTCTTCTACGATTGGTTTTGTCAAACCATGAATCTTAATATCCATTTGGATCGCTGTGATACCATCTTTCGTACCAGCTACCTTGAAGTCCATATCTCCGAAGAAATCTTCTAATCCCTGGATATCAGTCAATACGATATAATCATCATCTGTATCGCCGGTTACCAGTCCACAGGAAATACCAGAAACTGGTTTTTTAATCGGTACACCTGCAGCCATCAGTGACATGGAAGATGCACAAACGGAAGCCTGTGAAGTAGAACCGTTAGATTCAAAAGTTTCTGATACCGTACGGATTGCATATGGGAATTCCTCCGGTGTAGGAAGAACTGGAACCAATGCTTTTTCTGCTAAAGAACCATGTCCGATTTCACGGCGTCCCGGTCCACGGCTAGGTTTTGTTTCACCTACTGAGTAGGATGGGAAATTGTAATGGTGCATATATCTCTTGGTAACTTCATTTGCATCAAGACCATCTACTCTTTGAGATTCAGATAATGGTGCTAATGTTGTAATCGTACAGATTTGTGTTTGTCCACGTGTGAACATAGCCGAACCGTGAACTCTAGGAATAATATCCACCTCTGCTGCAAGATGTCTGATTTCTGTAATCGCACGGCCATCCGGACGCTTGTGGTCTTTTAAAATCATCTTACGAACGGTCTTTTTCTGATATTGATATAAAGCTTCGCCCAAAACAGATAACCATTCTTCCTTATCAGCAAAAGCTTCTTCTAATTTTGCTCGAATAACTCTGATATTTTCTTCACGGACCTGCTTTTCATCGGTAAATACTGCTACTTCCATCTCGGTAGGAGGCACAAGCTCTTTCATTGCTGCAAATAATTCTTCTGGTACCGCACAACTTGTATATTCATGTTTTGCTTTACCAACTTCTGCTACGATTTCTTTCATAAATGCAATAATCGTCTGGTTGATTTCATGTGCTTTGTAAATAGCTTCAAGCATGATATCATCTTTAATTTCATTTGCGCCTGCTTCAATCATGATAACTTTTTCACTGGTAGAAGCTACCGTAAGGTTTAAATCACCATTTTTCCATTGTTCCTGATTTGGGTTGATAATGAATTCTCCATCTACCATACCAACCTGTGTCGTAGCACAAGGACCATCAAATGGAATATCTGAAATGCTGGTTGCAAGTGCAGAACCAAGCATAGCAGTAAGCTCTGGACGGCATTCCGGGTCTACTGCCATTACCATATTGTTTAGTGTTACATCATTTCTGTAATCTTTTGGGAATAATGGACGCATCGGTCTGTCAATAACACGTGAGGTTAAAACTGAATTTTCAGATGCTTTTCCTTCTCTTTTATTAAATCCACCTGGGATTTTACCAACTGCGTATAATTTTTCTTCGTATTCTACGCTCAGTGGGAAGAAATCAATCCCTTCTCTTGGTTTCTCAGAAGCGGTAGCGGTAGATAATACCGTTGTGTCGCCATAATGCATTAATGCACATCCGTTTGCCTGTTTTCCGACTCTTCCAATATCAATTGAAAGGGTACGTCCTGCTAACTCCATTGTAAAAGTTTTAAACATATTCGAATCTCCTTTTCGTAATAAGACTTTTCGTCTTGTTGATGATTAATCACAGATAATCCTGTGACCAGGTAGAAGATGCCGAAACTACTGAAAAATATATTATAATGCAAGCATAAAATTTAATATACTTTTCAGTGGTCTCGGGAACGTTCTTCCACCATTTCTTTATTCACTCAAAACAGGACGGATAATATATCCGTCCTGCAAGATGCAAAATTATTTTCTGATACCAAGTCTTTCAATCAATTCACGATATCTTGTGATGTCTTTTTCTTTTAAGTATCCAATTAAACCTCTTCTTTGACCTACCATTTTAAGAAGTCCTCTTCTTGAATGATGATCTTTTGGGTTTGCCTTCAAGTGCTCTGTAAGCTCTGCAATTCTGGAGGTTAATACTGCAATTTGAACTTCCGGTGAACCTGTGTCGCCTTCGCTTCTTGCATATTCGTTGATAACTGCTGTTTTCTTTTCCTTTGAAATCATTATGATTTTCTCCTTTTTTATCTATTATTTTATAAACGCCTGATACTAAGTGTGGGATTGGAGCATCCGAACACTGAGCATTGGTTAATTCATACTCGTCCACTATACCATATTCTTTGCTATCTGTAAATAATTAATTTGGCAAAATTCTCCGTACAACGGTTGGGGTTCTATAAAATGCATTCGAAATACGAATACCAGTTTTAGGGCTGCTTGCATGTACCACCTGCCCATTTCCAATATAGATAGCTACGTGATTGATTCCGCCACCCTTGGAATAAAAAAATAAATCTCCCGGCTGCGCCGATAAAGCGTTTACCTTGGTTCCAATATTTGCCTGTGCTCTTGAAGAATGTGGAAGTGAAATTCCATATTTTGCAAATACACTCAATACAAATCCTGAGCAATCCGCACCTTTTGTCAGGCTGACGCCACCCCATACGTAGGGATTTCCAACAAACTGCTTTGCATACTGGCATAAATCAACACGTACATCCGAAACACCATTGCCATATAAGAGTTCTGTCATCGTAACTGCGGTATCCAGTTTCTCATCTATGGAAACATAATCTGCAGAGATGTAGGCATTTTCATCATCAATCATAACTTCAACCCAGCCACCATTTTCTTTCACAACTTCCAGTTCTTCTCCATTCGGAACCAGAGTTACCACCTCCGAATCTGTATTTGGTTCTCCACGTACCTTCAGGGTATCCGTGGTAACCGTTGCCATTTTATTTACAATTTCCTGCGCCCTTGCTTTTGCCAATTGTCCCATGAGCAGATAATCCTTTGCCACATAACCTTCTACCTTTCCAGACTTCACATGTGCCCATTTATCTTTAAAATCAATAATTTCACAGGCTCCATTTCCAGACAGCTTTCCTACAATTTTACCGTCTTCTGCTGCAGTTGCTCGAATATTCAGGTTTCCTTCCACATCTGCGATGCCCAGATTTTCAAAACCAAAAATGGTTTCTTCCTGTTCATCATTTAGAACCTCTGCAACTCCAACACTTTTTAATATATCGTTGACATCCGTTTTTGTTTCCAATGCCTCCGCTGCACCTGCTGCTTTCATTTCTATTGTTGACGAAATCGTAGTTGCATCTACTTCACTTCGTGTCGTCAGTACAACACATATCGTACATAAAACTACTCCCATCACCTTTTTATATTTCACAATAATTCCTCCGAATTGTTACATATTTATTACAAATATTACTTTTTTATTATAAACATGCCATGTTTCTCTTGTCAACCTCGTTCTCCTTATTTCCAAAATTTTCAAAAAAATGCATATAGCGACTGGATTTCTTATACGCTATATGCATTCTTATTTTATTTACTATGCTTGTTCTTCTTCTGCTTTTTCACTGTTTAAAATAGAGAAAGCAATGTTTGTTGCATGGTCGCCTACACGTTCCAATCCAGATACAATATCAGAAAATACCATTCCTGCCTCTGGACTGCATTCATTTTTAGTAAGTCTTTCTACATGCTTCTCCTGTAATTCTCTTTCCTTCTCATCAATCTCATCTTCCAGATTCATAATATCCTGAATATGTGTTTCATCATTATGTGCAAATACATCAATGGAGTAACGCATGATGGTATTTACCATTTCCATCATATTGTTCAATTCGCTTTGTGCCTCTTTACTAAAGCCTACCCCAGTTTCTTTTCTTCTCTTAGCAGCATCTGCTACATTTTCTGCATGGTCTCCGATACGTTCGATATCATTTGCCACATGGAACAAGGCACCCATACTCTTTAAATCCTCAATTGGAAGCGTGGTCTGGTTGATTTTCACCAGATAATTGGTGATTGCATGGTTCAGGAAGTTAATGTTCTTTTCAACGGTATATACTTCTTCAATGTCTTCTTCATCTAAAGTAATCAACGCATTCATTGCACGATTCAGATTCTCACTGGCAAGCTCTGCCATACGTTCTAACTCGCGTATTACCTCAACCACAGCGGTTGCCGGGTTAAATACGACCTTTTCACCAATATATTTAAGTTGAAAGTTCTCTCTATAATCCACTTTCTGGTCATCACCTGGAATAAAGAGATAGGTCAATTTAACAATCCAACTGGAGAAAGGCAACAACAGCAATACCTGGAATATCTTAATAGTGGTATGTGCATTCGCCACAAAACGTCCTGCGTTTGTTCCTGAAATACCTGTAATAAATGCCATAACTGGCTGCATTGCAAGTTGAAAGATAACAAACATAATAACGGTTCCGATGACATTGAACAAAAAATGAATCATTGCTGCACGTTTCGCATCCTTTTTACCAGTCAAAGAGGCCAGAATAGCAGAACAACAGGCGCCAATGTTACAGCCTAATACAATGTAAAGGCAAATTTGTAAAGGCAGTAATCCCTGATTTGCCATCAATAATACAATACTTACTGTTACCGAGGAGCTTTGGATAATTGCCGTCAATGCGGTGCCTACCAGTACTGCTAAAAATGGATTAGAAAGATTACTCAGCATTTCTACTACTTCCGGCATATCCCGCACTCCAGACATAGCACTTGACATCAGACTTAAGCCCATAAAAAGTACACCAAAGCCGACAATAATATCGCCTATTTTCGTAAATTTCTGTTTTTTACTAAACATGATAATAAGCACGCCGCCTAATAAAAAAACAGGTGCTATTTCGGATAAATTAAAGGAAACCAATTGTGATGTGATTGTCGTACCGATATTGGCACCAAAGATAACTCCGGCTGCCTGATAAAGATTCATTAACCCTGAGTTTACAAAGCTGACAACCATAACCGTACACGCCGATGATGATTGAATAATACCTGTAAAAATAATACCTACCAGCATACCGGTAAAACGGTTTGTGGTAAAAAAGGCCAGAATACTTCTTAGTTTTGCACCTGCCGCCTTCTCGATACTGTCACTCATTAACTTCATACCAAGTAAAAATAATCCCAGGCCGCCCGCCATTGATAATAAGATTGCAACACTCATATAATCTCCCATAACATCCATTTTCCACAAAATATGGATATTTCGTCTTCTGTTTTTACATAGATTTTGCATAGTTTTTTCTTTTATTTTACAAAACTCTACAAAATACATTGTAAGTGAAAATCCAAGAAGATACAAGCCATAAATATTTTTTGTTGTAAACTTTAAGTTAGCACACAATGAGTGGCTGCACGGAGGGCTGTGAGTACATTTTCACGGTGCAGACGTAAGTATGCCGGCTTTGTGTGGGACGCCTCATAATGCTGAAAATCTAAGAGTTCAAAAAGAAAATGTGTGACGTTTTTTAAGACGCACGAAACCGATGTCTGATGCGACATCGTGTCGCAAACAACAGAAGCTTTGCTTCTTTATGTTAGACATCTTGCGAATGCATCGTGCATTCGCGTTTCTGACAATGACATTTTCTTTTTGAACTCTAATATTTTCTACGCATTATTCGGAAGTCCCACACAAAGTTCGGCATATTTACGTCTGTACCGTGAAAATGTATTCTGCTGTATCGAAGCAGCCACTCATTGTCAATGCACAAAATTATATGTTTAATTATACTTTAAACAAATATAAATAGTAGCCAACGCAGATACTTCTTTGACTTTGATTTCAAGAATTTTAATTTCCCAATTTTGGACAAAACTATACATTTTTGTGGAATCCTTTCAGGTACTGTAGTTTTATGATTTAAAGTACTATAAGGATATACCTTACCACTATATTATCGTATGAAATTTTCACAATATTAGTTGCTTGTGGCTGCTTCGATACAGTAGAACTCGTTTCAGATTACGTATGGAGCCTTGCATGGCCTGTCCGCGTAACATTTGGAATTATGCTTAGAAAATATTAGAGTGATAATAGAAAATGTCAAAAACAGAAACGCGAACACACGAAGTGGGTTTACACACGATGTGTGAGCGAGATGACTGGCGGCACGATGCCGCATCAGTCATCGGTTTTGTACGTCTAAACAAGCGTACCACATTTTCTATTACCACTCTTAAATTTTCTTGCATGATGGAGAGTTACGCGAACAGACCATGCAAGGCTCCATACATAATCTGAAACGTTCCACAGCCTCCCGCGCAGCCACATCCTTGCCAGCACGCTGACTTAAAGTTTATAAATTGAAATATTCTGCACCGGCTTCGCGGTCCTTTTGCATTTGGTGTTTTAGTTCTTCGATGTTTTGGAATTTCATCTCCGGTCTGCGGTAATGCAGGAGCGCTACTGTGATTTCATGTCCATATAATTCTTCATTAAACTGGTAAATATACGTTTCCACGCTGATGCTTGCACTATCACTTACGGTTGGACGGCAGCCAATGTTCGTTACACCATAGAATTCTCTGTTTTCCCAGTAAATCTTTGAAAAATAAACACCACGGGGTGGTAAAAGCTTGTCTGCAATTGGTAACAAATTGACCGTTGGCATGTTGATGGTTCTGCCTAACTTCTGCCCATGCTGTACGATTCCATTCACGGTATATGGATATCCCAGCAATTTTTCTGCCAGTTCCATATTTCCTTCCTCTACTTCCTTACGTACAAAAGTCGAACTAATCTCTTTTCCATCCAGACATACCTTATCAATGATTTTCACTTCATAGTGATATGTTTCTGCCATTTTCTGCAAAAGAGCACAGTTTCCTGCACCACGATATCCAAAGGAAAGGTCTGTTCCAGCTGCTATTTTCTTTGCTTTCAGCTTGCTCACCAGAATCTGCTCGATAAAGTTCACTGGTTTTGTCGCTGCTGTATTTACATTGAGTGGAAATTCGATTAATACATCAATTCCCATCTGCTCAAATAATTTTCTTTTTTCTGTCTGGGTCGTAAGCTCTTTTTGTGTTGTCTGCTCAAAAAAAACAGCTGGCGGTGGGTCAAACGTAAAAACTACTGCCTGCAGTCCCTCCTTTTTCCAGTCCAGTATGCGCTGCAGTAGCTTCTGGTGCCCGCGATGCACACCATCGAATTTTCCAATTGCAACTGCACTTTCTTTTTGTAATTCAAACTCCGTTGTTCCTTGTATTAATCTCATGAAGTCCTACTCCCTGCCTGTCGGAAACATCTTAACCGGCTTACATACACTTTCTGCCTGCCTGTATTCAAATATTCCGCAGAATATGGCATCATCATTATAGATACGGATTTGTTCCTTATCCCTCCAGGATTCCTGTTCCTCTATCTGACTGGCATAAATCGAATTTCCATTGTCAATAAATTTTCGAAACTCTTTTTTTACCGTACCACGTCGTAAATATGCAAATACCTGCTCTACGATAACAATTTTTTCTTTCAGTTGATCCCTGTCACGTAATGTTTCTATCTGTGCAAGCGTAAGTGCTTCTTTTACGTTAAAATCACCCACACGCGTCCGTAACAGCTTTGTCATTGTCGCTCCACAGCCTAGTTTATTACCGATATCAAATCCCAGCGTTCGTATATAAGTCCCCTTGGAGCAGCTTACGGCTACTCTGATTTTTGGTAAATCAATTGCCAGAATCTCTATTCTGGTAATTTCCACCTGCCTTGCTTTTCTTTCTACTTCCTTACCTTCTCGGGCTAATTCATACAATCGTTTTCCATTTATCTTTATGGCAGAGTACATGGGCGGAATCTGATCATATTTGCCGACAAAGGAAGCGACCACTTCTGTTACCTGCTCCGAAGTCACTTGCACTTCCCGCTCCTCCAGTACCGTACCACTGATATCCTGCGTATCCGTCATAATTCCCAGTAGAAATTCCGCTTCATATTCTTTGGACTTATCCGTGAGCATATCGCAGAGTTTGGTTGCGTTCCCAAAGCATACCGGAAGTACACCCTCTGCATCCGGGTCTAACGTTCCCGTATGCCCAATCTTCTTCTGCTTGCAAATGCCGCGAAGCTTTGCCACAACATCATGTGATGTATATCCTTTTTCCTTATATACATTGATAATTCCGTTTATCATAATTATTTATCCCCATCTGTGCTCATTATCTGCGTACATGTAAAGTCTATATTTTCCAACAGCCTACACAGCAAATTTATGAAAACATCTGCATTTCAATACTTTTTGATAGATTATTGATTACATCATGGAACGTTCCGTTTACGGTACAGCCAGCTGCTTTTTTATGTCCGCCGCCACCATAAAAAGCAGCGATTTTAGCAACGTCTACCTTATCATTGGAGCGCATACTTACTTTATATTCCAGCGTACCTGTCTCATACATGAAAATAGCACAATCAACTCCCTTAATCACACGTAGCTGACTCACGATGCCATCCAAATCCTTTGGCACCACTCCATAGAAGTGCATCGTCTTCTGGTCGACCATTCCCACAATACATCTACCATCCATAAAGAGCATACTTTCCAGTAACGCACGTCCCATAATCTGATTCTGTACATAGGTTTTCTCATAGAATGTCTGGTCAATAATCTCCGTAAAATCAAAACCATATGCAATCAGCTTCGCAGCTATGCGAAGTGTCTTTGGCGAGGTATTGGAATACTGGAAGACCCCTGTATCATGGATCATTCCCGTGTAAATTGCTTTTGCAATCTCTACATCAATCTCAGATTCCTCCATCAGGTCAAACACCAGTTCGCTGGCAGAGCTTGCATCCTGTACAATGTAGTTATACTTTCCGCAGCCCTTATTGCTGATATGATGGTCGATATTTACTGTCGTCCCAGCCGTTTCAAAATATTTCATGGCATCACCCAGTCTGTCTTTTGCACAGTCCAAAGCAAAAAAGACATCGTAGGTTTCTTCCTTTTGAAATTTCGAATCAATATCCGCATAGCCCTTTATGGTATTAAATATTTCTGCCGGCTGTTCCAGATAGATATCTACCTTTGCCTTTGGCATGGTTTTCTTCAGATATTGATACAGTCCTAACGTAGAACCTACACAATCTCCATCCGGTCTTATATGACCGCCAATTGCAATTTTCTTTGCATCTTTACATATTTCTTTTATATTTATGAATTCATTCATTTCTTTTCACGCTTTCTTTTCCTGCTAGAACTCTTACTAAACACTTACACGAATACAAAGGATTCCCAATCCTATGGACTGGGAATCTCGTTTAATTTGATTCATCTTGTATGCCTTTGTTTACGTCATCAATCATCTTAGACATATTCACGCCATATGCAATGGATTGGTCCATTACAAACGTAATTTCCGGCGTATTGCGAAGATTAATGGTCTTTGCCAGTTTACTTTTAATGAATCCTGATGCACTCTTTAAGCCAGCCAATGTATCTGTCTGTGATTTTTCGTCACCCAGCACACTAATCCATGCTTTACAGGTCTTAAGATCCGGAGATACCTCCACAGCTACTACCGAAGTAAATGGATTGATACGTGGGTCTTTGATTTCCCCACGAATCACATCTGCAAGCACACGCTGCACTTCACCATTTATTCTGGTATTCTTTATACTATTTTTTCTCATTTAAATACACCTATCTTTTCTAATCAAGCCTCGCGCCTATTAGCGTGGAACTTCTACCATGATATAAGCTTCTACAATATCCAGCTCCTGCATCTGGTCATACTCTTTAAAGGTAAGACCACATTCAAATCCAGCCTTTACTTCTTTGACTTCATCTTTGAATCTCTTCAGTGTTTCTAACTCGCCCTCAAATACTTCCTTGCCTTCTCTGGTAATTCTGACTTTACAGCCTCTCTGGAATTCACCATCCAATACATAGGAGCCTGCGATATTACCAACTGCAGATGCCTTAAAGATTTGACGTACTTCTGCATGACCAATAATCTTTTCTTCAAATACTGGATCAAGCATACCTTTCATTGCAGCTTCTACATCTTCAATTGCCTGGTAAATAACCTTGTAAAGTCTAAGGTCTACGCCTTCACGCTCTGCCGTTGCTTTTGCTGTTGCATCCGGGCGCACATTAAATCCAATGATAATTGCCTGTGAAGCACTTGCAAGGCTGACATCGGACTCATTTACGGCACCTACGCCACCATGAATCACCTTAACAACAACTTCTTCATTTGATAATTTTGTCAGACTCTGTTTTACCGCTTCTACAGAACCCTGAACATCTGCTTTTACAATGATGTTCAATTCTTTCAAATCACCTGCCTGAATCTGTGTAAATAAATCATCCAAAGACATCTTGGCTTTCGTATCTTCCAGCATTTTCTCTCTATGCTGGGAAATAAAGGTATCTGCAAATTGTTTTGCTTCTTTATCGTTATCCGGATTAACAAATACATCGCCGGCATTTGGTACATCATTTAATCCTAAGATTTCAACTGGAGTAGAAGGACCAGCTTCCTTCACGCGTCTTCCTTTGTCATCAATCATGGCTCTTACTTTACCATGACAGGAGCCTGCTGCTATGAAATCACCTACATGCAGTGTACCCTTTTGAACCAGAATAGTTGCAACCGGACCACGTCCCTTATCAAGTTGTGCTTCGATAACAAGACCTCTGGCATCTCTCTTGGCATCTGCTTTTAATTCTAAGATTTCAGCCGTCAATAAAATCATTTCAAGAAGTTCTGGAATACCTTCACCGGATTTTGCTGAAACTGGCGCAAATACAGTACTGCCACCCCAGTCTTCTGGAATCAGTTCGTACTCTGCAAGTTCCTGCTTTACCCGATCCATATTTGCACTTGGTTTATCCATTTTATTAACCGCTACGATAATTTCAATACCTGCAGCTTTTGCATGGTTGATTGCTTCTACTGTCTGAGGCATTACACCATCATCTGCTGCTACTACTAAAATAGCAATATCGGTAGAATTTGCACCACGCATACGCATTGCAGTGAATGCTTCATGTCCCGGTGTATCCAGGAAAGTAATCTTCTGATCTTTAATGTTGACCGTATATGCACCGATATGCTGTGTGATGCCACCTGCTTCTCTATCTATTACATTTGTTTTACGAATTGCATCCAAAAGTGATGTTTTACCATGATCAACGTGACCCATAACGCAGATAACCGGAGGTCTTGGAGTCATATCTTCTTCTTTTTCATCATCTTCCTTTAAAAGTTCTTCAATTACATCTACTTTAATTTCTTTTTCACAAATAATGTCATATTCAATTGCAATTTCTTCTGCAGCTTCGTATGAAATCTCCTGATTTACGGTAACCACCTGACCCTGTAAGAATAATTTTTTTACAATCACAGATGGAACAATTTTCATTTTATCTGCTAATTCTTTGATTGTTAAAGAATCCGGAAGTGTAATTACTTTGATTTGCTCTTCTATTTCTTCTTTCTTCTTTTCCGGTTTGATAAATCTACCTGGTTTTAAGAGATCTTCTTCATAAATCTTATCTCTCTTGCTGCGGCTGTCTTTCTCCTGGCCGATTTTACGTTTGGATTCATCTCTTCTGTCTTTTCCAGCCATGATTGGCGTATCATCATTCTTGCTGAAACGGTTATCTTCTCTACCGTTTCCACCACGGAATCCTCCCTGACCGCCATTGTTATTATATGGTCTTTGACCGCCTTGACCACCATTATTATTGTACGGTCTTTGACCGCCATTATTGTAATTATTGTTATAAGGTCTTTGACCACCCTGACCACCATTATTATTGTATGGTCTGTTCTGACCGCCCTGACCGCCGTTATTGTAATTACTGTTATAAGGTCTTTGACCACCCTGACCACCATTATTATTGTATGGTCTGTTCTGACCACCCTGACCGCCATTGTTGTAATTACTGTTATAAGGTCTTTGTCCACCTTGTGCACCATTATTATTGTATGGTCTGCTCTGACCACCCTGACCGCCGTTATTGTAATTACTATTATAAGGTCTCTGTCCACCTTGTGCACCATTATTATTGTATGGTCTGTTCTGGCCGCCTTGACCGCCATTGTTGTAATTACTGTTGTAGGGTCTTTGACCACCATTATTATTGTATGGTCTGCTCTGTCCATTATTGTTGTAAGTTCTGTTCTGACCATCATTATTATAGGTTCTAGTTTGACCATTACTATTATATGGTCTCTGTGTAGAACTGGTATTGGAGCGAGGCGCACTCGTTTGTGGTGCTGCATTTACCGTTGTCGGAGTAGTTGCAGTGGTTGTTGTCGGTGTTGTAGCTGTCGCTTCTGGCTTAGATGCTGCTGTTTGCACTGGTTCTACTTTTTTATCTGCTCCAGTTGCTTTATCAAAGGCTGCTCTTACATCTTGATTTGTAATCTTTGTTTCCTCCACATGCTGTACAGATTCATTATGCATTGGTCTATTATTCATAGGTGCTTTTTGTCCACCTGGCATTTTACTGTTATGAGGATTGCTTACAAAGATGATATTCTTCTTTTTCTTAGGTGCTTCTTCTGCCTTATGTTCCGCTTTATGCTCTTCTTTTACCTGTGTTACTTTTGGTTCTACTGCAGGTTGTTTTGTTTCTGTCACAGGTTTTGCTTCCACTGCTGTTGCTTTTGGGGCTCCTGAAAAAGCTTTTTTCACACTTGCGATTTCATTTTCTTCCAATCCGGAAGCTGCCTTTTTTCCTGCAATTCCACTTTTTTCTAAAACCTCTATTACTTCTTTGTTATCTATATTTAATTCCTTAGCGAGCTCATGTACTCTCATTTTCGCCATTCTTTACTACCTCCGTGTTTGTGTGGGTTCTTCCAGATTCTTCAGAATTGATTTTGCAAATCCGCTATCTGTAACCGCCAGTGATGCTCTACGCTCTTTTCCCATTGCATGCCCGAGTTCCTCTTTTGTTCCATATACTTCAATTGGTACTCTATAAAACTCGCACATATTATGGAACATTTTCTTCGTATTATCAGAGGCGTCTTCTCCGACTAATACTAATTTTGCTTTTCCAGCTTTGACAGCCTGTTCTGTTGAGAACTCACCACTCACGAGATTACGTGATTTTGTTGCCAAACCTAATAATGAATAAATCTTATTCTGATTCAATATTTTCAAACTCCTTTTGCAGGTTCTCATATACCTGATCTGGAATACTCATTTTAAAAGAGCGCTCAAGGCCTTTGTTTTTGCGTGCCTTTGCCAGGCAATCTTTTGAAACACAAAGATATGCTCCTCTTCCATTTTTCTTACCGGTTACATCTAACACAATTTCGTTTTCCGCCGTTTTCAGAACACGCATCATTTCTTTCTTGTTCTTCATTTCTCCGCAGCCAACGCATTGTCTTAAAGGGATTTTCTTACTCATACTGTTCCCCCTTATTCCTCTGTTCCTTCTACTGTATCTGTTTCATCTGCAACTGCAGCTTCTTCTGCCTCAGAAGTTTCTTCGACTGCGCCCTCGCCTTCGTATTCATCTTCTTCATACTCGTCATCCATATAATCTTCATAACGGAACCCAGGAGCATCCTTTGCCTGTGTCTCACTCTTAATGTCGATTTTAAATCCTGTCAGCCTTGCAGCAAGCCTTGCATTCTGTCCTTCTTTACCAATTGCAAGTGATAATTGATAATCCGGAACGACTACTTTTGCTGTTTTCTCATCCGGATCTGCAAATACAGCAACAATTTTAGCTGGTGATAATGCATTCTGAATCAGGTTACCAGGATTCTCATCCCAATTTACGATATCTATTTTTTCACCGCGAAGTTCTTCTACGATACTGTTTACACGTGCTCCATTCATACCAACGCATGCACCAACTGCATCTACATTTGGGTCTTTGGAATAAACCGCAATCTTGGATCTGCTTCCTGCCTCTCTTGCAATGCTCATGATTTCAACAGTACCATCCTTGATTTCTGTAACTTCTGATTCAAATAATCTCTTCACTAATTCTGGATGGGTACGGCTTACCAGAATTCTTGGTCCCTTCGGTGTGTTCTTAACTTCCAGAATATATACCTTGATTCTCTCTGTTGGCTTGAATACTTCACCTTTTACCTGTTCCGTCTCATTTAAGATAGCATCCGCTTTACCCAGATTAATGGCAATGTTTTTGCCTACATAGCGTTGTACTACACCAGTAACTACATCTTTTTCTTTTTCGAAGTATTGTCCATAGATAACACTTCTCTCTTCTTCACGAATCTTCTGTAAGATAACGTTCTTTGCGTTCTGTGTTGCAATACGACCAAACTCTTTCGATTTGATTTCAACGTTAATCTTCTCGCCCACCTGCGCCTTTTTTGAAATAGTCAGTGCCTCTTCCAGTGTAATCTGGTCGATTTCGTCTTCTACTTCTTCCTCTGTTGCAACGATTTCTTTTTCTGCAGTTACTAAGAAATCGCCTGTTTCACGGTTAATTTCAACAGTTACATTGTCAGACTTGCCAAAATGATTCTTGCAGGCCGTAATTAAAGAATTTTCAATCGCTTCGAATAATGTTTCTTTGCTGATTTCTTTTTCCTTTTCTAAAATATCCAACGCTTCCATTAATTCTTTATTCATTTTCCTTTATCCTCCTATTTAAAAGTCGAGTGCTAATCGTACCAATGCAATCTCTGATTTCGCAATGACTCTGTCTTCTTCATTCATTTCAATGGTTATGGTATCTTTATCGAAAGCCTTTAAGATTCCGGTAAATTCCTTTTGCTTGTCAACGGCCTTGTATAGCTTAACTTCCACTTCTTCACCAATGCTCTTTTCAAAATGTTTGTCTTTCTTTAACGTTCTTCCAAGTCCCGGACTGCTGACCTCAAAAATGTATCCGTCCTGAATATAATCTTCTCTGTCTAATATCTCCGACATCGCCCTGCTCACATGCTCGCAGTCATTGATATTTACACCCTCCGGTTTGTCAATATATGCACGAAGGTACCATTCCGTTCCCTCTTTTACATACTCTACATCATATACGCTGCATCCGATTTCTTCTACAATTGGTGTTAAGTATTCTTCCGTACGTGCTTCATAGTTCTCACGTTTTGACATGTAACCACCCGTTTCCTTCCTATTTTGTCCATTACACCAGACCTACCAACAAATAAGAGTGGGCGTCTGCCCACTCTTACAATTAACTCTTTTATCTTAACTATCTCAGTATAACACTACTTTTTCTGTTATGCAACCGATTTTTGGCACTTTTCACATCTTTCTTGTATTTCTTTTGGTACATTTTTTATTTTAGGTTATCGTTCCTCTTTTCTAATTGCTGCTACTTGCATACCGCATACGAGTATTGCACTCATGATTGCCAACAGATAGAAGTTTACACCTCTTACGATAAGCATCGCTGGAAGTAACGTATTTCCAGTAAAAATTCGGCGAAATACAGATAAGAAACATTGCTCGTTTGCTCCTACTCCTCCCGGTAATGGAAGCATATCGGCACAAATGGCAATAATTGCCTGAAGCAGTACGATATGCAGGACATGTTCCCCACGCAGCCCTAACCCATAGTAAACGGCATAGGTTGCTGCAAACATCAACACACGCTGCAGCATATTAATAACAACTACCTTATAGATGATTGTTCGGTGCCTGCTTATATAATCGGCACTCTTATGATAGCGGGTCAACAGTGAGTCACACCTATCCGCAAAGTTTTCCTGCCTCTTTACCAACCGTAATCTGGCTAAAATGAAAATGGTTTTTTCCATTGTCCATCGGATAATCTTCTTTGAATACAGCAAAAAACAAAATGCAACTACAATAATGGTATTCACAACAAGGCCAAATAAGAACCAAAAGCGAATCAATCCCATATTTTTATATAACGTCCGGTAAAAGAAAAGGAAAATACCACCGCCAAATACCAGCAATGTGCCACGATAGATAATCGTAATCACAACCAGTATTAAACTAGAAGTTGCAACCGGAATCTCATCTTTCTTCATATAATAGATCTGTGCCGGCTGCCCACCAGACGCAGATGGTGTAATGGCGCAGAAGAAAAAACCACTCAGGGAATATTTTACACACTGCATAAAGGTGACCTTTTCCTTTTGCAGCGAATTTGCCATTATGTAAATAGAGAGTGCCTCTCCATAAATCCTGGATAATGCCAGCAAAAAAGCAATTATCAGAAATATTGGGCTTACCCCTTTGATGCTTGCAATTACTTCGTCAATATTCTGATCCTTCAATAATATGTAAAAAGTTAACCCTATTAATAGGAGCAGCAAACATATATTTATCACATTCTTCTTACGGGACTGCATTGAATTTGCCTCCTTATTATAAGAAATTTTACTAAAAAAAAAGTGCCTTAAACATCTGAGATGTCTAAAGCAATTTCTCGGGTTGGGCTGTTCGCATTTTCATACAATCAGTCAAAGCGTGCTAAGGAATCGAACCTTATTTCTCAAAAATTCCTATTTTAAGAATATACCAAACTATCATGCCTGTTGGTTCTGAGCAATTGTTACTTTCTCTGTGAACCTTTAGTTACTATAGCATAGGTTCTCCAACATTGCAATGCTTTTATTCTTAAATATTTTAAATCACAAAATACCTCTCTGGTACCAGCATCATCTATTTCACTTTTTGCACTTCACATTTCCTTTTCGTTCCGCCAGTCTTTTTTTTATAAAATCTCTAAAAAGTGCGTAAAATACAGAACAAAGTGGAATGAAAAGTAAAATACCCACAATACCAAGTAAATTACCTCCCAAGGTCACTGCCACAAGCACCCATATAGAAGGTAATCCGATAGAACTGCCTACTACATGCGGATATATTAAATTGCCTTCTATTTGTTGTAAAACAAGAAAGAGAATCAAAAACCAGATTGCCTGAATGGGATTGACCATTACAATCAAAAACATACCAACTGCGCAGCCAATAAAAGAACCAACCACTGGAATAAGTGCAGTGACTGCAATTACAATACCAATCAGCATTGCATACGGCATCTGAAAAATAGTCATTGCAATCACAAATAAGGTGCCAAGAATTGCCGCCTCCAAGCATTGTCCGGACAGGAATCCCGAGAACACCTGATTGGATAAGCTTCCTATATATAATATTCTGTCTGTTACCTTATCTGGAAATAATGCATAAAAAATTTGCTTTGCCTGACTTGACAGCTTTTCCTTTTGGAACAAAATATATATGGAGAAGGTAAAACCAATCACAGCGGTAACCACTCCACTGATAATCCCTGAGAAAAGTCCAAAACCAGAATTCACAAGTCCAAAGGCGATGGACTGCACAAATTTAACTGCTGTATTGGAAATAGATGTCCAATCTATATTTATCCCTGCGAGCATTTCTTCCATGGAAGGATAATTCGCTGTTATTTCCAGCACCCATTTTTGTGCTTCCATAAAAGCAATCGGAATCTGTGTCATCAGCATGGTAAGCGTTCTTCCAAGTTCCGGAATCACAACCAGCAATGCCAAAATCAATACTCCAATAATACATAGCAGTGTAATAACAAATGCAAGTGGTCTTCGCAGCTTATTCAATTTTACATTGCTTTGGAATAAATTTTTCTCGATACTTTTCATTGGTACATTCAAGATAAATGCAATCGTTCCTCCAATGATGAACGGCATTACAATTCCAAGCAGAAACAATGCTATGCGGATAACCACATCAAAGTGCTCCATAGCACAAAACAGTATAATGCCAAAAGCAATTATTTGAAGTAAATACTTTTTTGTTTGTTTTGATATATCCATTCTTAATTCCCTTCTTCTTTCTTTGTCTTGATTCGGGTGTCACAATAGGAAGAGGCTGGGGTGCGCTGGCAGTTTGCATAAGGGGTATTTGTTTTTTATTCCATTGTACAGAAATAAGAATTTCTAAGTATTCCCTGTAAATTGTCTAAAATTCTGCCACAACCGGCTTACATTCGCCTTCCATGGCTCAGGTAAGCCTCTTTCAGACATCGTGTCTGAAAGTTGTTAGAACTGAATGGGAATACTAAGAATTTCTAATTTCTTCCCAAAGTCATTCAAAACAAATACCCCTTATGCAAACTGCCAGCGCACCCCAGCCTCTTCCCCCTGTGACACTCGAATCTTATCTTAAAATAACCTGCCTAAAGTATAACCTAAAACAATCGAAATTAGAAGCAGAAAAGAAATCATTCCTTTCGCATATTCTTATGCAATTTTTCACAGCCTTTTTGAAACAATGTATTTCTCTTTTCCGTAACGTCAGAATCTTCTTCCAGCCATACTCTGAAGATTATTTTCGGATTCTCCTGCATTACCTGTAATAATTCTCTTACTGTATATCTGCTCTTTGTGTCCAGTTGCAATAGCTCTGTCAATCTGGAATCCAATGCCTGATTATAAATTTCTTTCCTGTCATACCCTGCAATCTTGTCCAATGGGTCTGTACATTCCAATCCATTATAACGGTTGCAGGGTTTGCAAATATCGTCCCCATAAATAGTAATCTGCAACTCACAGTCAGGATTGTGTACAATCTCATTTGCTACCTTATAAAAATCATGTCCAAATGCTTCATCCGGTACAAACTGCTCAATACCTGCTCCGTATAATTTAATAATATCTATAAAATGATGTGGTTTTATTAAAATCATTCCTGTTCTCCCTGCGATTTAATTCGCATTCTTCTTTTCCAGTGGGATTTCCATTTCTTCCCATTGATAAGTCTTGTGAATTGCCTTTGGACTTTCCACCAGATATTTTTGATATGCTTCATAGGATAATTTCGAATATAACTCCAGTTCTCCACCATTGAGTGTTACCACATATGCCATATTATCCTTTGTTACAAATGCCATTTGTACTGAATTGCTTATTTTTCCTTCCGTTGCCACATAATAGCAATATGCATGTGTATAGTTCTCCGATACCTGTAAACGTGCTTCCAAAAATTGAAGTGCTTCCTCTTTTCTTGTCTGCAGGCTGTCCTTCAGTTCTGATACGGTAATTTCTTTATGTGATGCTTCACTATTATAAGAAAGTACTTCGATTAATGCACTCGTATGCGCATCTATATAGAGATTGTAGTTTTCATATCCCGGAATCGTATAAACTATTTCATATACAGCATCATAATTCTTCCACAGATAGCTGGTGGTGTCTAACCGTGTGTTTATTTGGAAATCCTCCAGTTTAAGTCCATACAGATCCTTTGCCCACTGCGCCGCCAGTTTGATGGCTTCTGCTTCATCAACCCCTTTTTCTTCCTGCAACTCCTTTTTCACTGCGGTTTCCTGTCCCTGCATTTCCTTTATCTGCTCCGCATGTAATTCTTCATAGCGTTCTCCTAAAGCATACTCTAACCTGGTTTCAAAATCAATCATTTCCAGCAGCTCTTCATCCGTGAGTGCACGCTCGGGCAGGTAGTAACGCTGCTCATTCGATAAATAGCATACCATGTCTGCCTGCACGTCTTCCGCACTCTCTATTTGAAGCAGTTCACCTGTCGGAAATGTTCCTTTTTGATAGGCCACATACAACTTTTTCATACGGTTGTTTTCATCTTCGGTAAGCTCTCGGGAATAGCTGTCCCCATGCCCTCCCGTGACACAGGCTCTGCATCTGCTATATTTTCTGCAATATTCTCCCTCTCTGTTACATTTTGATAGCGTTGTTTTCTACGCCATTCATCCTGCGCACACCGTATTAATATCCTTGTTATCCAAGTCCTGAAATATCGTATATCCCGTAATGTTTCAATAGATACTACACAACGAACAATACAATCCTGTACAACATCCAGAGCATCCTCTTTATTTTTCATATAAAGATATGCCATCTTATACAGATACTCTTTTTCCATTAAAAACAACTGTTCCAATGCCTGTTTATTACCATTTTTTGCAAGCCTGACCAATTGCTGTTTCTGCTTGTCTTCCACTCGGAATCCCCCTATCGGTTTTGTCTTTTGTAACTCTATACCTATTAGACGCACCTATATTGAAAAAAGGTTACTTTTATTTAAAAAAATCCATCAACCATTTTAAATTGATTGATGGATTTTTTGTTATTATTTTTCAATTATCTCTGCTGCCATTTCAAACATTTCATCTGGGGTCAGGGAAGTATCAAATGCCAGTAAATCATACTTTACTCCATCTTCTTCCCATATTACATTGGCGGACTGCTGTATTTGAATCTCTGAAGAACCATACGCAATATTATAATCCGGATTTTTTTCATTTTCCTTATCTTCTTCCGTCAATTCATAATCGGCTGGCACAAACTTATTTGTGGACTGTAAATAAATAAGCTTTACTCCATTTACCTCTTTCTCTGCCTTTGGTACATAGGTGCCTTCTTCCATTTGCATAATCGTATCTGCATACAGACTTATACTTTTATCTGCCAGTTTGTATTCAATCGTGATTCCGTTTCCCGTTGCTACTGCATTTCCTGCCTCGTCTGTTGCCTTCTCCTCCGATACATTTGCTTCCTCAAACGTATATCCATTCTGAAAGCTCTCGACTGCTTTTATCTGATACCCTGCTTTTTTATATACCTTATCCATATCCGCATAGCTGTGATATGCCTTTAGCCGATTGGTCGATGACTCATAACCGGCAATCTTTCCTGCTGCCAGACACCCCATCGAAATAATCAGACATGCCACTACCGTCGCTGCTGCAATCTTCTTTATATTAAAATGACCTCTCATAACCTTATCCTCCATCTCTTTCTTTTCCTGTTCTTTTTCCCGTTCTATCTGGTAATCCAGTTGAAGGTTGATACGTTCTCGCAGTTCCGGTGATGCCTGCACGCTTCTGCCACTTTCAGATAACGCCTTTACTATTTCCAGTTCGAAATTCTTCATGACAATCTTCCCCCTTCTCTGAATCTTCTTTTATTTGTTCCTTTAATAATTCCTTTAATTGATTTCTTGCAATAAATAATCTTGATTTTACGGTTCCTTCCATACATTCACATATCTTTGCGATTTCTTTGGTCGACATCTGATTGTAATAGTACAACACAATCACCGAACGATGCTTGACTCCCAGCTTCCTGATTGCATTGCAAATCGCAATGGATTGTTCTGTCTGCAACACTCTGTCTAATGAATCTGTCCTATCAGACCGGTCTGCTTTTTGATAAATCTCATCATCAGCTACTTCTTTGGCTTTCCGTTTGCAGTATTGCCATGAAGTTCTCGTCAGTATCTGAAAAAACCATGCTTTAAATCCATTGTTGTCCTTAAGCTCCTGCATATGTAAATATGCTTTGACAAACGATTCCTGTACCACGTCTTCACTGTCAGCCAGATTTCCTGTGATTAAATACGCCATACGTACTGCCGTATTCATATATTTCTCATACAACCTGTCAAAGGCTTCGCGACTGCCTTTCTTTATCTGCTCCACGAGCTGACTTTCTTCCAAGATTTTTCCTCCTTTGCTCTCTTTTTTGATGCATCTACTTATAAGAGCATTTCTACGTGGAAATGGTTCATTTTACAAAAAAGAGAACTACCTCTAGTCCTCTTTCGCATTTAATCTAATTCTTCTGTTTTATATTCTGTATATCCCTCATAATAATAACTATGGTCAATACCTTTCATGTAAATTTCTCTGTCATTGATTTTATCTGTTAATGCAAGTTTTAGGATATGCTTTATTTCGGTATCCTTAATAGGACTGCGCTCCATTGCTAATAAATAATCCTCTTTATCAACTTGGCTCCAATCGATTACCAGATGGATTTCATTCTTAAGAATATGATCCAGCCAAATCCGTGTACTGCGGCCATTCCCCTCTCTAAATGGGTGTGCTGCATTCATTTCAACATACTTTTCAATAATTTCATCAAACGTTGTATTTGGCATTTTCTCGATATTCTCCAAAGCCGCCTGTAAATACATAACTGGAGCAAATCGAAAATTATTTTTTGCTAGATTAACGGTTCTTATTTTCCCTGCAAACTCGTAGATATCCTCAAATAAATATTGATGTACCTTTGAAAGAGTTTCGTATGTCCCAGATTCTAAATTGTCCAAATAACCACTTTCAAACAGTTCTTTTGCTTTTTTCTTGCTTATCTTTTCTTCCGCTTTTGCCAACTCTACCGAATCTAAAATCCCTAATTTATTATTAAGTGCCATACAGAATTTCCTTTCTCTTTCTTTCCTTATCTATAATTATACTACCTGTTGCCGTATTCGGCTATCAAAAAAAGCCCTTTTACCAATCACTCAGTAAAAAAGCTTTTTCTTTCCTCATATATTATAACAGCGTGTAGGGGAATCGAACCCCTGATTCTGCCGTGAGAGGGCAGCGTCTTAACCGCTTGACCAACACGCCGTAACAAAATATATAATATATGATAATAAACATAAATGCAAGTGTTTTTTATTTTTATTTTGAATCTGCTTGTATCTATTATTTACTCTGGCTTTTTTCGGTTCTACTTTTCCAATGTAGATACGTTTCTCGTCGCAATCATATCCACACCCGTACCAGCAACATTTTTTTTGACTACATCTCCTATTTTCACAGGTGCCATTACGACTACGTTTGATAATTCTTTCACACATTCCATTACTTTCTGTTTTGGGATATCCTGTCCCGTCTTGACGGAAACCTGTGGGATTGTCCCCCCCTGTACACAAACCGTGCTGGTAACGATGCGTGTCGGATTTGTTACTTCCTTGCGTGCATATTCTTCACCACGCTTGCAGGTATTCCCTGTTACTTCGACTACTTTTCCCTGCTGGAGTTTTACCTGTACAGTACAGCCCATAGGACAGCCTATGCAGGTCAATTGCCTTTTTTCTATTCTGTCTGATTCTGTTATATTTGTTTCTATTTTACTCGTATTCATTTCAATTTTCCTCCTTTCTCAGCCGTGTGTTCTGAAACACACTTATTTTTTGCGCCTCTATCTTTCTTCCACTTTCACAGTGATACTCTGCATATTAGGATACTCCATCAGCTTCTGCTTTTTCAACGTTATCTGCTCCATTTCACCCGGCGCCATGGCTGGTCTTTTGCGATGCCAAATTCGTTCATTATCTACATACACGCTGATAAATTGATTTTTATAAACGCTTCCCACGCGGAATCGTACCACAACTTCCTCCTCCATTCGTTCTACACAGATTTTCGACGGAACGCTGTATCGTACCCCGTCCATGGTCTGAATATGGACATATACGGGTTTTTCTTTCCTATTCACGTTTTGTACAAAAGCTGCTGCATGTCTGCCCGCCAGACTTGCTTCTTCTGATACATAATCCACCAAATCATGCACATGTAACACATTTCCACATGCAAACACTCCTGGGATGTTGGTTTCCAGCTGTTCATTCACTTTTGGTCCATTGGTAACCTGCTCCAACTCGACACCCATTTCCTTCGATAATTCATTCTCTGGTATCAGACCTACCGATAATAAAAGGGTATCACAGGGAATATATTCTTCTGTTCCCGTGATTGGTTTTCCCTTTTCATCTACCCGTGCCAGTGTAATTCCCTCTACGCGTTCTTTTCCTGCAATGTCAATTACAGTATGACTCAGCTTCAGTGGAATATCAAAATCCTCCAGACACTGTACAATATTTCGTTTCAAACCACCCGAATATGGCATTAATTCTGCAACTACCTTTACTTTCGCACCCTCCAATGTCATACGGCGTGCCATAATCAGACCGATATCACCACTTCCCAGGATTACTACTTCACGTCCCGGCATATAGCCTTCTATATTTACCAGCCTTTGTGCCGTTCCCGCAGAATAGATTCCCGCCGGACGATATCCCGGAATGTTCAGTGCACCTCTCGGTCTTTCCCGGCACCCCATTGCCAGAATAATAGCCTTTGCCTGAATTTGAAAGATTCCGTCCTCGCGATTCATCGCAGTTACCAGCCTTTCTCGACTGATATCCATAACCATGGTATGCAGACAGTATGGGATTTGCAATTCCTCCACCTGCGTCACAAATCTCTGTGCATACTCCGGTCCGGTTAGTTCTTCCTTAAAGGTATGCAGTCCAAAACCATTGTGGATACATTGGTTTAAAATACCGCCAAGCTGTGCATCCCGTTCTATGATGAGAAGGTTGGCCACACCCTGCTTTTTCGCTGCAATCGCTGCTGCCAATCCTGCTGGACCTCCACCAATGATTACCATATCTATCTGTCTTACTTTTTCCATCATGCCAAATCCTGCCTTTCTTTCTGTTCACTCCGATCATACATATCTTTATTTCTACCAACAATTAATTTTGAACTGCCTCCAGCTTTTGTGATTTCACTTTCCGAAACACCAAGCTCTCTTGCCAGAATCTCAATGGTTTTTGGTGAACAAAATCCTGCCTGGCATCTTCCCATACCGGTACGCGTTCTGCGTTTTATTCCGTCCAAGGATTTGGCACCCAATGGTCTGTGAATGGCATCCAGAATTTCGCCTTCGGTTATCATTTCACAACGGCAGACAATATTTCCATATGCCGGATGTTTCCGGATTAATGCATTTCGTTCTTCCATGCTTAACTGTTTTGGGTCTAAAATTCCCTTTCTGGTTTCAGTAAAAGAATCCTTTTCCTTTGCATTCAATATTTCACATACAATTTCTGCTGCCATGACGCCAATTGCAGGGGCACTGGTAAGTCCCGGTGATTCGATACCTGCACAGTCTATAAACCCTTTCGCATCTGCAAGCTCCTCAATGATAAATTCATGTCCGTCTTCATGCGCACGTAAACCCGCAAAAGAGGTTATCACCTGTCGGATTGGTAAATCTTTCACAGATGAGCCTGCCCTTCCAACCAATCTCTGTATTCCCTCCTGCGTGGTATTCGTCCCCTCTTTATCTTCCACATCAATCGCCGTCGGACCTACGATGATATTGCCATGCACCGTCGGTGCTATCAGGACCCCTTTGCCAAACTGATTCGGCAACTGAAATACGGTATGTTCCACCAGATTTCCAACGCTTTTATCCAACAGACAATAATCGCCTCTACGCGCAGTTATATGGATTTTATCTTCGCTTACCATATTGTGAAACTTATCCGCATAAACCCCAGCTGCATTTACTACTACTTTAGTCTGGATATCTCCCTGCGTCGTATGAATCTGGTATCCCTGTTCTGTCTTTTGAATATCCACAACCTCTGTATTCAGACGAAATTCCACTCCATTCTCTGCCGCATTTTCTGCCAAAGCAATATTTAATCCAAATGGACACACAATCCCACCCGTCGGTGCATAAAGTGCAGCTACTACTGTATCGGATAAATTGGGTTCTATCTGTAACGCTTCTTCCCTGTTTAGGATACATAAGTCCTTTACCCCATTTGCAATTCCCTGCTCATAGAGCTCCATTAGCCTTGGTTTCCCTTCCACTTCCATACACACGACCAAAGAACCATTTTGCTTATACGGAAAATCCAATTGTCTGGAAAGATTCTCCATCATCTGATTTCCCTTTACGTTCAGCTTTGCCATAAGACTCCCCGGCTTTGCGTCATATCCCGCATGTACGATTCCACTGTTTGCCTTCGAGGTTCCACAACAAATATCTTCTTCCTTTTCCACCACACATACCGCCAGCTGGTACCTCGCCAACTCTCGTGCAACCGCACTTCCAGATACCCCCGCTCCTATAATTACAACATCATACATCATCTTCATAACCTTTCCTTTCTCTCAGCCTGCACACTTGTGACTTTTGTTTTCCTCATTACTCGCGAAAAAAGAGCTACCCAAATACAACATCTTATTTCAGATGTCATACCTGCATAGCTCTTTTCTCCTGCAATTCATTATACATTTTATGTCTGATAGCAACCCGGTATCTGTCAGCAGGGGAATCCAAGCCGCTTGCGGTATAATTTCAGGTAATTATATGGAAATGCATAGAATAACACTTCTCATACAACGGAATACAAATGGACTGTCCAATGTGCCCATGTCCTGTCCCTGCTGGCAGATACCGGTTCTACAGTACTTACTCTTTTGCCCAGCCAAAGGCATATTTGACGGCTTTGTTCCAGCCTTTTATTTTATCCTCTCTTTCTTCCTCGGAAATAACCGGCTTAAAGACCTTATCAATTGCCCAGTTTTTTAAAACTTCCTCCTTTGAAGCCCAATAACCAACTGCCAGACCTGCAAGGTAAGCAGCCCCCATTGCTGTCGTTTCTACGCATCGTGGTCTGTTTACCGGTGCATCAATGATATCCGCCTGTGACTGCATCAAGAAGTCATTGGCACTGGCACCGCCATCTACCTTTAAGGCACTTAAGGAAATACCGGAATCGGCTTTCATTGCATTAATTACATCCTGCACCTGATACGCAATGGATTCCAGCGTCGCCCTTATAATATGATATTTATTCACCCCTCTTGTTAATCCAACGATGGTTCCTCTCGCATACTGATCCCAATGTGGTGCTCCCAGGCCGGTAAATGCAGGCACCACATAGCAGCCATTGGTATCCTTTACTTTCTTCGCCATGTATTCAGAATCTGCTGCAGAATCAATCAGACGCATTTCATCCCGCAGCCATTGAATCGCTGCCCCTGCTACAAAGATGGAACCCTCTAATGCATAATTCACCTTTCCATCCAGTCCCCATGCAATCGTAGTTACCAGTCCATTCTTTGAGAATACCGGTTTTTCTCCTGTATTCATAAGTAAAAAACAGCCTGTTCCATAGGTATTCTTTGCTTCACCCGCCGTAAAACAGGTCTGACCAAATAAGGCTGCCTGCTGGTCTCCTGCCGCACCGGCAATCGGAATTGCACCACCTAAGAAAGAAGCATCTGCTTCTCCATACCGATAGCTGGAAGGCTTCGGCTCCGGCAGCATACATTCCGGAATCTGGAATTCTTCCAAAATATCCTTATCCCAAACTAAATCGGTAATATTAAAAAGCAGTGTTCTGGAAGCATTTGAATAATCCGTGACATGCACTGCGCCTTTTGTTAATTTCCAGATAAGCCAGGTTTCCACCGTACCGAATAATAATTCTCCGCGTTCTGCCCGTTCTCTGGCACCTTCCACATGATCCAATATCCATTTCAATTTTGTACCTGCAAAATAAGCATCAATAACCAGTCCTGTCTTTTGCCGATATTTTTCGGTCAGTCCTTTTTCTTTCAAATAGTCACAATACTCTGAGGTTCTTCTGCATTGCCAGACAATCGCATGATAGATGGGTTCTCCTGTTTCTTTATCCCATACAATCGTGGTTTCTCTCTGATTGGTAATCCCAATCGCTGCAATATCCTCTGCTGTTGCACCGATTTTAGACATCGCTTCTACTGCAACCCCCAGTTGCGTAGACCAGATTTCATTTGCATCATGCTCCACCCAGCCCGGCTTCGGAAAATACTGCGTAAACTCCTTCTGTGCCACCGAGCACATTTCACCCTTTTCATTAAATAAGATACACCGGTTACTCGTTGTCCCGGCATCTAATGCCATGATATATTTCCCCACTTTGTATACCTCCTTCTTTTTCAAATATAGAGTACATAGAGTTGTGTGTCAGAGAGCACGGTAAAAACAGATGAACGGCTCTGGGCTTCCCCTGCAAAGGTGGGGATGACTTTGGGAAGAAATTAGTGATTTCTTAGTATTCCTTCTTTCACTAGTAATTTTCAGCCACGAGGGCTGAAAAAGGCTTACCTGAGGCATGGATGCCGAATGTAAGCTGTTTACGGAACTCTTTGTCCATTTTGCAGGAATACTTAGAATCACAATTTCTGTACAATGGAATCCCCACCTTTGCAGGGGAAGCCCAGAGCCGTTCGTCTGCTTTCGCCGTGCCCTCTGATACACAATTTTATATTCTCTTGGTGTTTATAAAAACCATACCTCCTGGTTTGTTGTGGATATGGCGATTGCCCCGGCACCCAGTGCTTCTATGACATCTTCCTTATCTACAATTAATCCACCTGCAATAATAGGTGATTTGCTTATCCTGCATACCCGTTTGATGACCTTTGGCATGACCCCCGGTAATATTTCGATAAAGTCTGCGTGTACCGCATTTCCCTGCCGCTGCAAATTTTCCAATGCCATAGAATCCAGTACAAACATTCGAAATACTGTGAACATTTCCAGTTCCTTTGCTCTCTTAATCATATTTGCCTTTGTTGAAATAATACCATCTGCCTGTGTATAATTCTTAATAAAATCCACACTGATTTCCTTACCACTCAACCCGGTAATCAAATCCGCATGTACAATCGCAATCTTTCCCACATTCTTTACCGTTTTCACAATATCTGCAATATTGCAGATGTCTCCATAGAGAATAAAAATAACATGACTCTCCGACTGTACACACCTAGCCAGACCTTCCTGATTCTTAACCGCTTCTATCACCGGACTATTCTCCACCGCATCATAAAAAATCTGATTCATATTTAGCTCCCGTCCGCGACCTCTGGTCGCATACAAATAAAAAAAGAGCAGATTCCTTAAACAACATTTCTGTTGTGAAACCTGCTCTCTTTTCTCCAGTTACTGTATTAATTTATCTAATTATACCTTTATTCGTGTATATTCGCAACTAAAATCATACATTTTACACACATTTTTCTTTTCTTTTTCTATCAATAAAATACAAACGTTCCGTGTCCTACATCATATCGAACAGGCTCAGCTGGTTGGTTTCCGGCAGGTCACCCAATAGCCCGAGTTCTGCCATCAGGTCAATGACCGTCTTACTTGCTTTGGTACGCACACGGAAATCATCCTTGGACAGGAAAGGACCGTCCTTGGCTGCTTCTACAATCGCATCTGCCGCTTTTTCGCCAAGTCCTTCGATACTGTTCAGGGAAGGCATGATTTTATTATCTATTACCTGAAACAAACGGGACTCTGCACGAAATATATCAATTTTCTCAAATTCAAATCCTCTTGCATACATTTCCTGTACCAGCTTCATATCCTTTGCAACATCCTGCTCCTTCTTGGAAAGGGAATCGGAACGCCGTTTAAAATCAGCAATATTCATTTCCAGATGCTTCTGTCCCTGGCACATGATTTCATAAGAAAAACCATTTGCACGTATGCTAAAGAATGCTGCATAATACGCCAGTGGATAGTTTACTTTGCAATATGCAATACGCCATGCCATCATAACATAGGCCGCGGCATGTGCTTTCGGGAACATATACTTGATTTTCTTACAGGACCAGATGTACCAATCCGGTACATTTGCTGCCGTCATGGCTTCCTCCCATTCCGGTTTTAAGCCCTTTCCTTTACGCACACTCTCCATAATCGTAAAAGCAAGACTGCTTTCCACACCCATATGAATCAGATAAACCATGATATCATCACGGGTACAAATGGCGGTCGAAATCGTTGCTTTTCCTTCTTCAATCAAGGTCTGTGCGTTTCCAAGCCATACGTCGGTACCATGAGATAATCCAGAAATACGAATCAAATCCGAAAAGGTCTGTGGCTTCGTATCAATTAACATCTGTATAGTAAATTCTGTTGCAAACTCTGGAACGCCCAACGCACCTAACGGACAACCGTCGATTTGGTCTGGTGTAATACCCAGTGCCTTCGTATTCTTGAATAAGGACATAACCTGTTTATCGTCTAACGGAATCTGCACTGGATCAATACCCGTTAAATCCTGCAGCATACGAATCATCGTCGGATCGTCGTGTCCGAGAATGTCTAATTTCAGCAGGTTATGGTCAATGGAGTGATAATCGAAATGTGTTGTTATCGTATCAGTTGTCATATCATTCGCTGGATGTTGTACTGGGGTAAAGGAGCAGATATCCTCACCTACAGGCAATACCACGATACCACCCGGATGCTGTCCAGTCGTTCTCCGAACCCCCACGCAGCCTTCCAAAATACGGTTAATCTCACTGATACGCTTTCTCTGTCCACGTTCCTCATAATAATTCTTCACATAGCCAAATGCAGTCTTATCTGCCAGCGTACCAATGGTTCCTGCGCGGAAAGTCTGTCCATAGCCAAAAATAACTTCCGTGTATTTATGTGCCTTACTCTGATATTCTCCCGAGAAATTAAGGTCTATATCCGGCTCCTTATCTCCCTTAAATCCAAGGAAGGTCTCAAATGGAATATCAAAACCGTCTTTTACCAGATTTTCTCCGCACACAGGGCATACTCGGCTTGGCATATCCACACCGGAACCCCCAGAGAATGCTTTCACTTCCTCTGAATCAAAATCACTATAATGACATTTCAAACAATAGTAATGCGGTGACAGAGAGTTAACCTCTGTAATTCCCGCCATGTTGGCTACAAACGAGGAACCAACTGAGCCACGGGAACCAACCAGATAACCATCTTCTACGGATTTCCATACCAATTTCTGCGCAATAATATACATGACTGCAAATCCATTTGTAATAATGGAATGCAACTCTTTTTTTAATCGTTCCTCTACAATCACAGGTAATTTTTCTCCGTATAATTCATGCGCACGATTGTAACAAATATCCGTTAAAGTTTTATCACTGTCTTCAATAATCGGCGGACATTTATCCGGGCGTACCGGCGATAACCATTCCACCATATCTGCAATTTTATTGGTATTGGTAATGACTACTTCTTCTGCCTTATCACTTCCAAGATATGCAAATTCCTCCAGCATCTCTTCTGTTGTACGTAGGTACAATGGTGCCTGGTCATCTGAATCCTTGAAGCCTTTTCCTGCCATTATGATACGCCGGTACACTTCGTCTTCCGGGTCAAGGAAATGTACATCGCAGGTCGCTACTACCGGTTTATGAAATTGCTCCCCCAATGCAACAATTTTCTTATTGATTGCCATGATATCCTCCATAGACTGGATATTTTCAATTCTATCCGAAGCAATCATAAATTTATTGTTACCCAAAGGTTGTATTTCAAAATAATCATAGAAAGCAGCTAATCTCGCAATCTCCGTATCAGATTTTCCTTCCAGAATCGCACGGTACAGCTCCCCTGCCTCACAGGCACTTCCCAGTATCAGCCCCTCTTTGTATTTCAAATAAACACTCTTTGGAATCTTCGGCCGTTTATTAAAATAATGCAAATGCGACTCCGATACCAAATGATATAGATTGGTACGTCCAATCGTATTCTGTGCCAGAATAATGGCGTGGAATGAAGGTAATTTTCGTATTGCCTGAATGCTGGATTTACCAAGCTCATTAACCTGTTGTAGATTTTCTATCTTTTCTTCCTGTAGCATTGGTATGAATTTCTGAAAAATTTCAGCCGTTGCTGCCGCATCATCTACCGCACGATGGTGGTTTTCTAAGGATACATTCATAAACTTTGCAACGGAATCCAGCGTATATTTGGAATGATTTGGCAAAAGCAATCTGGCAAGTGCAACCGTATCCACATAGGTATAATCTGCTTTCAGTCCCAGTCTCTTTGCATTTTCCAGAATAAAGCTCATATCAAAGTTTGCATTATGGGCAACCAAAACCGTATCCTGGCAAAATTCCATAAATTGGGGAAGTATCACATCTATCATAGGTGCATCAATTACCATGCTGTCATTGATCCCGGTCAGTTTTTCAATCCGAAATGGAATTGGTACATCCGGATTCACAAAGGTAGAAAAGCGGTCAACAATTTCTCCCGCAGTCACCTTGACTGCGCCGATTTCAATAATGCGATTCTGCATTGGTGAGAAACCGGTGGTTTCCAAATCGAATACTACATAGGTTTCCGCCAGTCCCTGTCCCTTACAGTTGGTTACGATTTCAATCAGGTCATCAACGATATAAGCCTCCACTCCATAGATAACCTTAAAGGTGTCCCCTCGCTCTAGTGCATGATTGGCCTCCGTTGCCGCCTGCACATTTCCATGGTCGGTAATAGCAATAGCCTGCATGCCCCATTTTTTGGCACGGTTTACAATACTCTTTGCGTCGGAAACGCCATCCATATCACTCATCTTCGTATGACAATGGAGTTCCACCCTCTTACGCGCACTATTATCCATGCGCCCTGTCGTGAAATCACCGATTTTCTTTACGCCGACAATGGAACCAATCGTAAGCTCACTGTCAAATTTATCAATCATGGTAACACCTTTGATTTTCACAAAAGCACCTACCTTAATCTCCTGTGTTAATTCTGGTACCTGATCATTATGTGTGAACATTTTAACAGTCATGGTATCAGTAAAATCCGTAATGTCAAAAATTAAAATAGTCTTTTCATTTCGGATTTCGCGCATATCAAAAGCACGTATTTTGCCTCGGATTACTACTTCACCCATTTCGCCCTGTATCTCTTCAATGGCGATTGGTTCATCCTCAAAATCACGTCCATAAATCACATCCGGGTTATCCGACTTCTGCGGACCTCTTCCAAAGCTGCTGCGTCCTTTCCACTCCTTTTTAAATCCGCCATTTCCACCAAATTTCTTTGGTTCTTCCTTTGGTGCTGGTTTTGGATTGGAAGGCAGTATAGAGTCTTCCGGTTTTCCTTCCACGGGGGAAACCATTGCAGTACCTTCCCCAGAGGACGGTCCACCCTCTCCATCTTCGTCATTCCTTTGTATGCTAGTGCCCGCCCTTTCCATGATTTCTGCTACCTGGCGCTTTATCTTAATGTCATCGTCTTCGGTATGTGCCGAACTTGTTTTTTCTTTAAAAGCCGTCTGTATCTGAATAGAAAATCCAAATCGTTCGTTAAAGATTTTCTCTAAGATACGCACTAGTTCTTCGGATTTTCCTTGTGCAAACACGGAGTCCTCTATGGTGAGAAGCATCGTAGAAGCACTCCCGTCTGTTTCCTTTTGGCCATATGAAATATCTGCTTTTTTGAACAGATTGTACTCCACTGGACTGTATTCGCGTAATTCCAATAAGATACTATCTCTGTAAATATGCATTAATTTTTCCAGGTTATATTGTTCGGACAACTGGTATTTTTCATATATTTTAATGGTTATCGGAACCTTCGGAAATAATTGGTTTTTTATCTCCTGCTCGATTGCAAAAATCGTTTCCTTTTCTATCAGACGTTCACTTGCTATGTATACACGAATAAAGTCCTTACGTTTAGTAGCGGATACTCGTTCTACGAGTACCCGCTCCATTAAGTCCTGATATTCTTTTTTTAATTTCAATTGCGGAAATACATCAAAAAATGGTTTTGTCATTCTGAAACCATCCCTTTCCAACTCTTATATCGCAAAACCTATGCCTGCCAGTTTAGCAATTCTTCGCGTAACGTACTTAATAATTCTGCTTCCGGAACCTTTCGAATTATTTCACCCTTTTTAATCAAAAGTCCTTCCCCGATACCACCTGCAATTCCGATATCTGCTTCCTTCGCCTCGCCCGGTCCATTTACTACACAACCCATAACAGCTACTTTGATATCCAGTGGAATATCTGCTACCATATTCTCCACCTGCGTTGCCAGACCAATTAAATCAATGCGTGTTCTGCCACAGGTTGGACAGGATACGACTTCGATTCCGCCCTTTCGTAATCCCAGAGTACGCAAAATCAGCTTTGCAGATTTCACCTCTTCTACCGGGTCACCGGTCAAAGATACCCGAATCGTATCGCCGATACCTTCATGCAGCATGATACCCAGCCCAATGGACGATTTGATATTTCCACTGGTAATGGTTCCTGCTTCGGTAATGCCGACATGTAATGGATAGCTGGTCTTCGTTACCAGTAATTCATGTGCCTTTACGCACATTAACACATCCGAAGATTTGATACTGATAACCATATTGTCATAACCCAGATTCTCAATTATTTTTACCTTGTCAAGCGCACTTTCTACGATACCCTCTGCGGTAACTCCATGATATTTTTCAACCAGTTCTTTTTCCAAAGAGCCACTGTTCACGCCTACACGAATTGGGATATTCCGTTCCTTTGCCACATCCACAACTGCCTTCACACGGTCTGTGCTTCCGATATTTCCCGGATTGATACGAATCTTATCTGCACCATTTTCCATTGCTGCAATTGCCATTTTATAATCAAAATGAATATCCGCTACCAACGGAATCTGGATTTCTTTCTTAATTTCTTTGATTGCCCGTGCCGCTTCTTCTGTTGGAACCGTGCAGCGGATAATGTCACAGCCAGCCGCCTCCAGGCGGTGAATCTGCTCAACGGTAGCTCGTACATCTTCCGTTCTTGTATTCGTCATGGATTGTATCAAAATTGGGTTGCCCCCACCGATTACTCTGTTTCCAATATAAATTACTTTCGTATGCTCTCTATACATTCTTAGCTCCCATCTGCGACCTTTGGCCGCGTGCAAATCAAGAGATTGAAATTTCTTTCACTTAACTATATTCAAGTCTATCATAGGCATATTTTAGTGTCAAGAAATCTGCTTCTCTTTATCTGTCCGCAAAATACTTATTTCCTGTCTGTAAAAATGCATGTTTTGAACACTTCTTTCCAACAGAAATTTCCTTATAAAAAGCGCAGCGACGGCACAGATAATACCTGTCACAAGCAAACCATGACTCATATCTGCCGCATTTGCAATATACCTATTTATTTCTATTGCCGGCAGCCATACCGCACCCAATGTAGTCATTTCATAGAGGATATAAATGCCCATTATCATACCCTGATACCGCAATTCTGTTTTTTTATAGTTCGTTAAATCTTTCTTTATTTCACTACAGGTTTGGTAACGTTTCTCTGGGTTTTCTCTGGTGCACCGCTCAATGATTCTTTCGATTCCAACGGATAAACTACTGTCAGTTCGTCGAATCGGCTGCAATTCAAATCCCGGCATATTCGGATTTCTTCCCGTTATCATATAGTACAGAGTAATACCCAGACTATATATGTCACATCTTGTATCCACTGCTTTTCCCCTCTGCAGCAGCTCCGGTGCGAGATAACCTCTGGTTCCCATTATTTTACTTATTGCATTTTTCTTATTCTTCGTATCGCTTTCTGTAATTGCAGAGCCAAAATCCACCAGCTTTATATTCTTATCCTGTGTTATCAATAGATTGGCCGGTTTGATATCCCCATGAATCATTGCCGGATGTCTTCCATGTAAGTATTCCAATACTTCCACGATTTGTATTCCCCATCGAAGGACTTCTTTTTCCGACAGAGGTCCATACTTTTGCAGGTACATTTCAAGATTTATTCCATCGATATATTCCATTATCATAGCAATACAGATGTCTTCCTTCTTTTTTGATATAAGCAGCTTCGCTATTTTTTCTGACACAATAAAGGCATCGGACAACATAGGCAGTCTTTCATGCCTGACTTTACACAGCGCCACTATTTCCGACTGCATATGCAGTTCTTCACTTTTCGTATTCTCCACCTTGGATTGCTTCCATTCCGGTTTTCTCATCAGAAACAGTTTCATTGCCCATATCTTATCAATATGCAGGTCACGTACCAGATACACGCTTCCCTGACCACCACTTCCCAGCGGTCTTATCAGTTGATATTTATTTTGCATGATTATGTGCATATTTATCTTTCCCTCCTGACATAAACTGCAGAGATTGCTCCTTTTTCACCGCGCTGCCGATTTCGTCCACCTACCTCATACAGGCGTTTTTCGACTCCTGTTTTTTGCAGTCCTGCACGATTCTTAAATAATTCTTCTAACACTTCCCGTGGAGTACGTACATAAAATCCATCACTGCATATTAAAAATGCTTCATTCTTTTTATAAAAACCGCGCCTGTATCCCGTTAATTCTCTCATTTGATTTCCGAGTTTATAAACTCTGTTATCCCCCGTATGAAAGACATAATACTGTTTACAGGTCAGTAATAAAACAGACAATGTATAGTTCATCGGTACCTGATTCTCTGCACTAAATTCTTTTAATTTTCTTTCTATTGTATAAATAATTCTTTTTATAGATTTTCCCACTCTACGGGAAAACAGATTTATTTGGAGCATTGGAATCGCCTCCTTATAAAACCACTTCGTGAGTTCTTCCACAACATAGCCGCTGACTATTTCCCCTTTCTGCATGTATCCTCCATCACAGATGCATGCCATACAAAGAGGACCTTTTTTCGTTGTTACACTTTGTATCGAAATAGAATCCCGATTCACCCCGAACTCTCCAGCCTCCCAATAATGTGCCGCCCAGAAATGCATAAACTACCTCCTTTTTTTATTCTTTTATTTAAATGTTACCCAATTAGGAATAGTTGAGAAGAATTTCTCAAAGATATTACTTAAAGATTATATTACTATGAAGGAGCGTCTGAGGACGCTGGCATTTGTGAAAAGAATAATCGAATATTCTGCTGCACAAATACCACTACGTCAGAACTCAAGCGAAAACATCTCCTGGATAGAAATTATCTGACTGCATTTTTTCATTACAATTACCATTACCTGAACAAACGCATAATGTCGTTATACATTACAAATACCATTAGAAGCATTAGAACCACAAATCCAATGAAATGAACCACACCTTCTTTTTCCGGCGGAATTGGTTTGCCTCGCACAACTTCTATTAAAAGAAATACCAGTCTTCCTCCATCTAATGCCGGAAGTGGTAACAGGTTCAGCACTCCGAGATTTACGCTTAAAAGAATGGCAATATTAATCATCGTCAATACTACTGTCGGTAGTCCCATCGGTTTGGTTTCCTCAATGGTTTCCCCGATTACCTGCGCGATTCCGACTGGTCCTGCCAGATCATCTGCCTTTACCTGGCCCTGGAACATCATACCCAGACTCTTGAAGGTAGAAATCAACCAATAGCGAACCTCGTAATAACCATATTTGATTACTTCCAGGTTCTTACATTTTGTATATTCTCCTGCCCCCTGCAAGCCAATATAATAGCGTCCTGTTTCAGAATCGTATGCCGGTTTAATCTGTGTCGTATAGTTTTTTCCATCACGTGCATACTCGATTTCCAGATTTTCTCCACGGTTTGCATAGGAAATCAGACTTACTTCCCGATATAAATGAATTCGTTCGCCATTGATTCGAAGAATCGTATCACCTGCCTGTATTCCCGCCTCGGCTGCCGGATATCCTTCCATCGTTCCCATGATAACCGGTTTATCAGTTGCCCCAAATCCAACGACAATCAGTGATAGCAGAAATGCTAATAAAATATTGAAAAATGGGCCTGCAAAAACAGTCGAAATTCTTCCCCAAACACTTGCACTTTGAAAGGTTCCTTCCACTTCCTTTTTTGGCCGTCCCTCTATTTCTCCGTACATTTCACTGGTAATACCATCTTCCCCTTCAAACATACATGCACCACCAATGGGTAACAATTTCAAGGTATACATGGTTTCTTTTCCCTTATGCCGCAGAATGGTAGGTCCCATACCTACGGAAAATTCAACGACATGAATACCATTTTTCTTAGCTAACAGAAAATGTCCCAATTCATGTGAAATAACAACAATACTAAATATTAATACAAATACAATAATTGTAACTATCAATTCATCACCCGCTTCTACTTTCTGCCTATTCTCATTTTGCAAAATGTGTATCGATGAATTCATACACTTGCGCTTCCGTCTGAAGTATCTGTTCTACATTTGGATTCATAATTACAGTATGTGCCTGCATGGCCTCTTCTATGATCTCTGCAATTTCTAAGAATTTAATCTTTTTATCTAAAAACATTGCAACTGCTTTTTCATTTGCCGCATTTAATGCTGTTGGCATGGAACCCCCAATAGTGGCGGCATCAAATGCTAACTGTAATCCGCGGAAGGTTTCTGTATCCGGCTCCTCAAAGGTAATCTGAGCCAAATCATAGAAATCTACTCTTTTCCCTTTCATAGGACGTCTGTC
>JAQUYA010000071.1 GCA_028692055.1 Lachnospiraceae bacterium
ATTAAACCAGTCTTTTCGTACACGCAATAGCTAAGGAACCTTGGCCAATATGGCAGGCAATACTTAAGGATAAATGGTCTGTGTAAATAGAAAATCCCGGAAATTCTACTTCCAGTTCTTTTACAAGAGCTTCTGCTGCTTCTGCGTTGTTTGAATGCGCCACTTGTAGATAAATTTGTTCTTTATCCACACCGCCGAAACGGTTTTCCATATCATTTCTAATCGCAGTCATCATAATTGATTTTGCCTGTGATATCGTTCTCGCCTTTGCAAAGGCATCCAGTTTTTCTCCCTGAATCTGTAATACTGGCTTTAAACGGAGAATGGTACCAAGTGCTGCGGCAGCAGGGGTAATTCGTCCGCCTTTTTTCAAGTAATATAAGGTATCCAGCATAATATAAATACTGGAATTAAATTTATCATTTTCCAATATATTTTTGATTTCAACTGCATGCTTTCCGTTTTGGGCTAATTGAAACGCATCCAGAACAGCCTGCCGCTGGGTAACCGAGATTCTTTGATTATCAACGACCTGTACTTTTCCATCAAAATCTAAAGAAAGCATATGAGCAGTCTGACAGGAACCGCTTAATCCACTGGACATAGGAATATGAACGATTTCATCGTATTCCTTCAGTAATTCCTTCCATAGGGTCAGAATTGTTTCGGGACTTGGCTGTGAAGTTGAAATATCAGCATTGTCGCCTAAACGCTGGTAGAACATATCCCTCGTTAACGTAATATCCTCATAAAATGTTTCTTCATTTATCATAAAAGGCATTGAAATTACAGAAACATTCAACTCTTTTGCCTGTTCCTGTGTGATGCCACTATTACTGTCTGTTACGATTGCTATTTTTGACACAAAAAAATCCTCCTAAGTTTAGATACATAAGAAACATTGTAACGTTAGATACTGCGAAAGTCAACCTGTTGTTCCTGATTTTCCATACAATACCTTTTTAAAATTGCATTTTCAGGATGGCTGAGTTCGGCATCTGATTTTAATAAGCTTTCAACAGCTTCGCTTGCATTTTTCAATATGGAAGCATCGTTATAAATATCTCCCAAATGAAACTCCAAAGCACCACTTTGCCGTATGCCAAAAATATCCCCTGGTCCACGCAGTTTCATATCCTCTTCTGCTATTTGGAATCCATCATTGGATTTATTCAGGATATTCAGCCGTTCCATGGTCGCTTTATTATCATTCCCACTCACGAAAATACAATACGATTGTTTATCACCACGGCCAACACGACCGCGAAGCTGATGTAATTGTGCCAGACCAAAGCGTTCCGCATTCTCTATCATCATTACTGTTGCATTTGGCACATTGATACCTACTTCTATTACCGTGGTAGAAACCAGAATATCTATATTATGATTATGAAATGCTTCCATAATGCGATTCTTTTCGGAAGGTTTCATTTTTCCATGTAAAATAGCAATCTCTATCGTTGGCGGGAATATGGCGCGTATGCTTTCCGCATAGTCAATTACATTTTCCACATGTTCCAGTTCGCCCTCCTCTACCATCGGGCAAACCACATATACCTGACGTCCGGCTGTGATTTCTTTTTGCATAAATTCATATGCTTTTTTTCGATAATTTGTATTTACAACACAATTCTTAATTGGATTTCGGTTTGCCGGCAGTTCATCAATGAGGGAAATATGCAAATCCCCATAAAGAATGATTGCAAGCGTCCTTGGAATAGGGGTTGCACTCATAACCAGTACATGTACGGAATCTCCTTTTCCAGCAAGTGCTTCCCTCTGCCGTACACCAAATCGGTGCTGCTCATCGGTAATTACCAGACCTAATTTAGGATAAACTACTTTTTCCTGAATTAATGCATGGGTTCCTAATATTACATTTACATTACCAGATTCTATTTGCTGATAGGCTTCTCTTTTTTCTTTTGCAGTAAGAGAACCGGTTAATAGTACCGGGCAAATGGGCAGTTGAAACTGCTTTGCCATTTCTAAAATGGATTCATAATGCTGCTTTGCCAATACTTCAGTAGGTGCCATCATGGCTCCCTGATACCCATTAGTTACACTCAGTAATAATGCCAAAACAGCAATAATTGTCTTTCCGGAACCAACATCTCCCTGTATCAATCGATTCATGGTATATGCACTGCCTAAATCCGCTTTTACTTCCTCCCATACACGTAACTGTGCTTTTGTCAGTTTATAAGGCAATCGTTCCAGTAAACGAATGGTTTCTGCCGTTTCCAGCATTTGATTTTCATTTGGAACTGCTTCATTTTGCGTTTTCTGGCCTCGAACCGCAAGCATAAATAAGAAAAATTCATTAAAAACCAGACGTTTTCGAGCCTCCAGAACTTCATCATAATGGAAAGGCAGGTGTATGGATACGAGGGCATCATGTAAGGACATAAATTGAAACTTAGCAAGTATCTCCTCTGGAAGAAATTCATCTATAGAAACCACCTCCAGCGCCTGCTTTACTGCTTTTTGAATAGCATGATTACTGATTCCCTTTGTCAGCATATAAACTGGCTGCAGGGTTCCTCTTTTTTCTTCATATTCGGATAATGCATATACCTTAGGCTGCTCCATGACACGCACCCCATTTTTATTTATCTTTACAAGACCACGAAAAATATAATAGCTGCCTCTTTCAACTGTTTTGCTGATATAGGGGGTATTAAAATACGTGATTTGTATTTTTCCACTACCGTCCTGAATAAACGCGGAGGAAATAACTAAATTTCGTACTTTTTTAACCTGAAAGGTTCCCACAAGGCATGCCTTTATAGCAAAAATTTTATTTTCCTGTAAATCCCGGATATCTACTTCGGCATCAAGTTGTTCATAATCTCTCGGATAATACGTTAATAAGTCATGAATAGAGTCAATGTTTAACTTATGAAATAGCTTTGCTGTTTTTTCTCCAATTCCCTTTAGCTGTTGTATGTTATCCTGCTGCTTCATAGATACCTCCAATCAAAATAAAAAAGGAACGGCTTCCACCGTCCCTATCTGTATCCCTATTATTCTGCCGAAACGATATAATAGTAAATTGGTTGTCCGCCAAATTGTAATTCCACATCACAATTGCTATATTTTTCTTCTACGGTTGCACGAAGTGCTTCTGCAGCTTCTTCTGAAATATCACTGCCATAATAAATACTAATCAGCTCGGTATCATCATCTACCATGTTTTCAATCATTTCAATAGTAACTTCGTCCATGTTTTCACCTACGGATTGAATGCCCTTATCTCCGATACCCATGAAATCTCCCTGTTTTATTTCTTTATCATCAATAATGGTATCACGAACCGCATACGTAACCTGACCGGTACTGACTCTTCCTATCTCTTCAAGCATATTAGCGGCATTATCTTCCGGTGTCATGTCTGGTACATAATTGATAATTGCTGTAATTCCCTGCGGAACTGTTTTGGTTGGTATTACAATTACTTTTTTGTCTTCTACCAGCGACTGTGCCTGATTCGCTGCTAAAATAATATTTTTATTATTTGGTAAAATAAAGATGGTATCTGCATTTACTTTTTCAATAGCATTTAACATATCTTCCGTACTTGGATTCATGGTCTGACCACCTTCAATCATATAGTCAACGCCAAGTCCTTTGAAAATTTCATTAATACCGTCCCCTACAGATACTGCAATAAACCCAACATCTTTTTTCTCGGTAGCAGGTTCTGAATCGACTTCTTTTTCGGACATTTTTATGATTTTTTCCTGATGCTCTAATCGCATATTATCAATTTTCAAATTTGATAAAGCACCATATTTTAGAGCCTTCTGAATAGCAAGTCCCGGATCATTGGTGTGAACGTGTACCTTTACCACATCATCATCAGCAACAACTACAATAGAATCACCAATGGACTCTAAATAATCTTTGAAATCAATTTCATTTTTTATATTAAAGTTTCTCTCTAATAAAATGATAAATTCAGTACAATATCCAAATTTAATTTCGATATCTTCCTGAACTTCCATAGACATTTTAGATGCAATCGGTTTTACATCGACAATGGACAAATCCAGTTCTTTTCCCTGGAATGCTTCATACGCACCCTTCATCACTTCCAGCAGTCCTTGACCGCCCGAGTCAACAACACCTGCCTGTTTTAATACTGGCAGCATTTCTGGTGTCTGGCTTAATACATAATCCGCATATTCAATTACTTCTTTTAAAAAAGTATCTAAATCATCACAACCGGCCTGCTCTAATTCACGGGCTTTTACAGCGATACCTTTTGCTACCGTTAAAATAGTTCCCTCTTTCGGCTTCATGACAGCTTTATAAGCTGTTTCCACTGCTTTTTCAAAAGCATATGCCAGGGACTCTATTGTAATCTCATCGTATTCATTAATTCCTTTCGTAAGACCTCTTAAAAGCTGGGAAAGAATAACTCCGGAATTACCTCTGGCACCACGCAGGGAGCCTGATGAAATTGCCTTCGAGATTGTTTTCATATCAGAATCACCAAGTGCTGCTACTTCTTTTGCGGCTGCCATTATAGTCATTGTCATATTGGTGCCTGTATCGCCATCGGGTACAGGGAAAACGTTTAATTCGTTAATCCATTCCTTTTTATGTTCCAGATTTTTTGCACCGGCCAAGAACATCTTTGAAAGCATCTTAGCATCGATTGTATTTAAAACCACAACTAGTTCCTCCTTAATCAATAACTCGAACACCTTCAATAAAGATGTTTATTTTTTCGATTTTTAATCCTGTAAATTCTTCTACCTTATATTTAACATTACTTATTAAATTATCTGATACTGCCAAAATACTTACTCCATATGAAACAATCACATGAAAATCAAGTATTAAATGATTATTATTTACAGTAACTGAAATTCCTCTGGTTATGCTATCTAACTTAAGTAGTTTTACGACTTCATCCTTCATATTTACCGCAGCCATACCAACGATTCCAAAACACTCCATAGCAACTGAGCCGGCATATTTTGCAATAACATCATCATCTATAACAATATTTCCCATATGTGTATCCATCGTTCCCTTCATAATGAACCTCCTACTTTACTTAATCTATGGATATTATAACCGCTTTTCTATAAAAATGGAACACCAATTTAAGAATTGCTTCTTTTTTTAAAAAAAACTATTATTTTTTACTTGCAATATTTATATGTATCTGCTAAAATAAGCATGTTGTGAATTAAAACAACTTAAATTATCTAGGGAGGTGCTAATATGGCTAAATGTGAAATTTGTGGAAAAGGCGTTCATTTTGGTAATGCGGTAAGCCATTCTCATAGAAGATCCAATCATATCTGGAATTCAAATGTTAAAAACATTAAATGTAAAGTAAATGGAGCTGCTAGAAAAATGCATGTATGTACAAGCTGCTTAAAATCTGGCAAAGTAGAAAGAGCTTAGTTCATAGCTGCATGTTATGAATGATACTAAAAAAAGACTACCACTGCGGTAGTCTTTTTTATTATCTTAACCATAAAAATTATGGTCTGTTATACTTCTCTCTCAACACATTGTATTCCTGATTAATCATCTGTACGGTATCCTTATCTCCACACAAATTATCCGGATGAAATATTTTAATTAAATCCTTATATCTTTTTTTTAAGGCAAGATTACTATTCACGCCTCTAAAAAAAGATTGAATACTAACATACTTTATCACATTACTTTCTGTTTTATATTCTTTGTTTACATGATAGATTCTTTTTTCATGTTCTATTGCCTTACGATCAATATCCAGTTGTTGATATGCATTTTGTAGTATCGTTAATTTTTTTTCAAATAATTGTTTTTCGTTTTGCAGTCTTTTGTTTTCAAATTCCAGTTTTTTCTTTTCTGCTTCTATTCGGACATTTTCCCTGAATAACCAGACTTTCATCTTTTTCAGTTCTTCTGCAGAAGCATTTTCAATCTGATTTTTTAGATTATCCACTCCGTAACACCTCTGTATCATTTGCAAAAATATAAATTATACCCAATTAACAATAGCAATGCAATAATGATAACTCCCCAAAAAGTATTTGATATTATTAACATGAACAACATTCCAATTGCAATCCAAAACAATATAAATCCGATAATCTTCTTCATAGCATGACCTGCTACTTCATTTTATCTCTATATTATATGCAGATATCAGGTACTTAGTACATACCAGTTTGTTTATTCTTTAACATCTTCCTCTGGAAATGCAATATCTACAGCCTCATCGTCTGGCATGAGGTCTTCTTTTTTACTGGTAAACTTATCTACCAAATCTGGAATCAAATCCAAAACCTTGGTAACACTATCCTGATTCTTAATATTCACTAATTTCGTCTGTCCATTTTTAATTACCAGGACAGCGCTTGGTGTCATTTTGCCACACATACCACCGGCACCACCATTTTTTTTATCATTATTACTTGCACCGGCACCGACACCAAAAGAAACATCTACCAATGGTAAAATTATGGTATCTCCTATTTTTGTAGCTTCCCCTACGACGGTTTTTGATGATAAGAAAGACTCCATGCCTTTCATAAGAGAATCAACCACACCCGAAAAATTATTATCTGCCATTCTTATTCCTCCTTTTTCAACAATGATAGAAATCTTCTGAGATTTTTATCAAAATAAATACACCACATTACCTTAATCACAATAAATACCGTAATTCTTCCCTTTACATACACCTTACCCTCTATTATATTTTCTTCAAAATCAGGAAGAATGGTAACATGATTTGTATAAAACGGATACAGCATTCCATAGACTGCCATTATCTGACCCGTAAAAGCTGGGTCCTCATTTCCAATATGCAAAAAAAGCTGATATTTTTTAGGTCTTATATTTTTCCAAAGCTCTTTAATTTGCTTTTTACATAACCCATAAGCATTTTTTGCCTTTTTGCTTTGAAATAATTCGTTATAATATTTAATATTATTACATATGTTTTTTATTTTATCATAAATTTTTTCAATTGTGTACTTGATATTTTGAAATGCAAGAATAATCTTTTGCAAAAGTTCTTTTATCTTTTGGATTAGAAATCTGCATTCTTCTATTTCAGCTGTCTTTGTTAAACTTTCTGCAGAAATGGATTCCTTCGGAAGCTGCTCATTTATTGTCCTGTTTTTTACTGACTTGTCAGGCTCATTGTTCTTATTTACTTTATTTGTAACATTCTTCTTTGTTTTTTTCTGACGTTTCTGTTTTCTTTTTTGCACTTTTAAATCATTATAAACTGGAATACCAAAGATACGAATCACATAATTTGCATTTTTCTCATAATATATGATTACATGAACAATTGATAAAAACCAGTAAATCTTTGCAGAGGCTCTCAATTCTTCTTTTTCATAGGAAGCTTCTGCTTTATATCGAATGGGAATGAAAAGAATTGCCAACAAAAGAAAAAGAACAATTGCTACTGCAATTCCAAGTACTATTCCAATTATTTTTAAACAAAGTAATAAACTATGTATCATGTGAACACCCATCTACTCCTGTTTGTGAAAATGCTGGTCTATTATATATTGCTTTACCGCGACATCGCCTGTTTTTTGATAAATCTCAGATATGATTTGCTGTGAAAGAGATACCGCTTCTTCATAACCTTCCGCGATTCCAACAATGAATATTCCCTGTCTTCGAAAATTTTTCTGTTGTAAAAGTGCACAATGATAAATTTCCAATAGGTCATTTCCTTTTGCCAACGTAATTACATGTACATTTATCTGACCGATATTCCACCTGAGTCTGCGGCATATTTTTTTCTTTTTATCTGCATATTTTTCTGTTGTGTATAAGTACTTATAAAATTTCACGCATACTCCTTATCTTTCTACCTATATGAACATATTAAGTATAACCAATTTCAGCCAAAATATCTATGTTAATCTATTTGATGCTTATACCTCATAAATCAAACTATTTCATATTTTAGCACAAACATTAGTAATTTAATAGGTAATTAAACTAAAATATTGACAATCCGATGTTCTAAATCTATTATTAAAGTATGTGTCAGATACAATTCTATTACTGAAAATAAGGGGTTTTAATTATGAGAGCAATGGCAAGAATGGAATTACAACCAGGAATGGAAATAGCGGAAGATATTTTCTCGTATCAAGGTGAATTAATTTGTCCTATTAATACGGTAATAGATGCCAATCTTATCGCAAAATTATCTCGTTATTCCATAATGTGTGTGAATATTAAAGAGGCTTCCGATTATGCTGTAACCAGATTTGAAAAAGTGCGTACTTCTGCACAGTTTGCCAAGTTTGAGGTAATATACCGCAATAATTTAAATGCATACAAATATATCATTGATGATTTCCTTCAAAATGACCATATGATAAATGTTTCCTATCTTCTAAAGATACATGATGAAATTCGTTCCTGTGCAAAAACAGGGGAGGAATTATTAAATATGCTCTATTATATGCTGCCTACGGAGGATAATTTAACCTATGCACATTGTTTGAATGCCGCACTTATAAGCAATGTTTTTTCTATCTGGCTCGGACTGTCGAAGGAAGACAGCCAGATTCTCACGCAATGTGGCTTCATATATGATATTGGAAAATTGAAATTACCAAACGAACTGCTTTGGACACCAGGACGTTTGTCTAACGATGAATATACACGTATGCAAACCCATACACTATTAGGTTTCGATCTTATAAAAAATAAGAATTTTAATGAACATATCCTCCGCGCAACACTTCAGCATCACGAACGTTGTGATGGAAGCGGTTATCCGAATCATCTAAAAGAAGAAGAAATAGATGTTTTTGCTAAATATATAGGTATTGTGGATTCCTATGAGGCAATGACCTCTGCCAGAACTTACCGCCCTTCTCTCCACCCATTTGAAGTTATCCAAAGCTTTATTGACAGTGGTTTGGAAAGATATGGTTATTCTATCATCATTCCAATTATCCAACATCTTGCACATACACATATGGGACATCGGGTTCAGTTAAGTGATGGTTCTGCCGCAGATATTATTCTTATTAACAATCAGGCTTTAACAAAACCTTTGGTAAAGCTTGTCGATACAGGAGCTTTGGTTGATATGACAAAAGTTCCAAATCTAAAAATTACGGGAATGCTCTAATTCTGCCTATTCCTTAAAATATGCATCAAATACTCTCTTTGCAATTGGAACCGCGTAGTCACCACCACTTCCGGCTCCCTCTAAAATTACAGTAACCACTATTTTGGGATTTTTCACAGGTGCAAAACCGGTAAACCAGGCATGACTATCTTCTTTTACTGCATTGTATTCCGCTGAACCTGTTTTTCCTGCCGCGGTATAGGATAGTCCAGATAGTTTTGTTCCAGTTCCGGATTCTATAACTGCTTCCATAAGCGTCTTAAGCTCTGCAGCCTCTTCTGCTGACATCAGTGTTCCGTATTTTTCCGTGGTATTCTTTTTCACATTTATATTTTTTCCATTTGTAATTTCATCTATGATATAAGGTTTCATCAATATCCCATCATTTGCAACCGAAGAAGTAATCATTGCCAGATGCAGTGGAGACATCTGTGTGGCACCTTGTCCAATAGCCATCTGCATCATATCTACATTAGTAGTATCCGCAGTTACACCAATACTGCTTTTCTTGTATGCAAAGTCAACCGGTAATGCCTGATTAAACAAAAGCTGGCTCAGTGTCTTTTCAAAATCTCCATAATGTAAGCTGGTTCCTATATTTGCAAAGGACGAATTACAGGATTTTGCAAAAGACTGTGTTAAATCAACGCTGCCATGAACACTACCGTGATAACATTGTATTGTACTATCCTCCAGCTTGAATTTTCCATTGCAGGTATACTGGTAATTTTGAAAGGTATCCGGATTTTCCCTCATAAACTCAAGCGCAGTTATAATTTTAAAGGTAGAACCTGGTGGGTAAAGTCCCTGTGTTGCACGATTTAATAGCACGGTGCTTGTTTTATCATTTATAATATCTTCCCAAATGGTAGATATTTCATTTGGATCAAAATCAGGTTTGGAAACCATCGCTAAAATTTTACCGGTATCTGGCTCCATGGCAATAATAGCACCTTTGTAAGCACCTAATGCATCGTAAGCAGCCTGCTGAATGTCTACGTCCAAGGTTGTAATCACATTGTCGGCAGGATTTTTCACCCCACTCAATTCATTTTTTACTTTTTCATCGACTGTAATATCCGAAGTAATCAAATAATAATTGGCAGAAGCCTCTACACCCAGTCTTCCATTGCTGGAAAAACCGATTGCATGTGAAAACAATTCATTATACGGATATATTCTCTTTTCTTTGCCACTTTTAGAGGTTTTTGTTTCTGCAAGAATATCCATATCCCTTGAGAAGATTGTTCCACGAATATTTTGTTCTGCAATAATAGCCTGTCTGGGATTGTAGGAATTATTAATTAGTTTTTCTCTATCACTATATACAAAATAACCAATATAACAAATCATTACAAGAAAAAGCGTCACAAAAAAATACATCACTCCCATAATTTCTGGACTTTGATTTCTTTTTCCACTTTTTGTATTCTTTTTTGTATGATTCTTTTTTTTATTATCTATTTTGCAATCCCTTTTTTCTACTTTATTCATAATCTTCTCTATTCATAATCTTCTCTATTTATATGTTTTCATATGTTTCTTCAGCCTGCTCTTTGGGAATCTTACGCTGTCGTTCTTTTTTCTTTCTTTGTTCATTTCGTTCCAGCTTCTTTTCTTCCTCATGGCTGATTATATATAAACCCTGAATAATGGAAAACATAATAATCGTTGTCAAGATGGAACTGCCACCATAACTGATAAAAGGAAGGGTAACTCCTGTTAACGGAATAAATTTCGTTCCACCGCCAATCGTCAGAAATACCTGAAAGATATAGGTAATACCTAATCCGGCCGCAATATATTTGTAAAAACAGTCTTTGATTTGTGCTGCAATTTTCATAAACATTATGAAACAGGAAACGCAAACTAATATAAGGCAAAACGAAAAAATCACTCCCATTTCCTCTGAAACTGCTGAAAACACGAAATCTGTTTCTACAAAAGGAATCGATGAGGGCGTACCCTGTCCCAAACCGAGTCCGAACCAGCTACCTGTGCCGATTGCAAAAAGGGATTGGGTAATCTGGTAACCCGTTCCAGCAATATCGTCCCAGGGATTTTGCCATGCCTGTACGCGCACTTGTACATGTCGAAATAGTCGAAAGGCAATCATTGCTGCTGCAATTCCAGATATGCTTCCAAGAGCTAAATACCAATAATTCTTTGTTGCAATAAAAATAAGACAAACATATACAACAAAAAATATTAATGCGCTTCCAAGGTCCTTGGATAATACCAATATTATTATATGGCTCCCTGCTAATACAGCAGATAAAAATATATTTATAAAATGATCTGATTCACTTAAAAGACTGGCAATTAAAAAAACATAAATAATTTTCACAAATTCAGAGGGTTGAAAAGTATATCCTAAAATGCTGTAAGATATTTTGGAGCCATTTGTTACAGCTCCTACCAAAAGAACGATTCCCAAAAGCGAAATTCCAAGCATTGCATATATCCAGGTTAAATATTTTAACAGTTTTATTTTATGCACAAAATACGGAATTACCATTCCAATAATCAGGGAAACAATCACGATTTTAAACTGACTGACAGCTTTAGGAAGCGAGATTCTTGCCAGAATAATAAATCCAACACTTAAAAGCATGCACATATTATTGATGGTCAGACGATTTACCCGTGGGTAAATTGCACGGAATAATACAATACACGCAAACAGTACAATCAATTCGAATGCGTACAAAAATAAGTATAGAATATCTGGATATTTGATATAAATCGACAGAAATCCTATTGTATGAATGCTTATCATTAAAATATTCTGGCGGATATAAATCCCATTTTTTTCTTCCCAATTGTCATAACGAAATACTGCAAAGCATTCATACACGTATAGCAGCATTAAAAATGTAAGTATATATTTTGAAAATTCCTGAATATACCATGTCATAATCATATTAAATAACCATGTCTTTCTCTCAACCTGCAATTTTCTGAAAATTATTCAACACCACGTCCAAGATGTCCCTTTGTAAATTCTTTATACGGAGGGGTCTGCTTTTCATTTGGAAACATATACAATTGTTCAAAATAAGAAGCAATTTTTTCAGTTTCCGCATAGGATTCTGTTGTAAAATCCAGTCTCATATTTTTTACATCATTTGTAATAAATTGATTCATATAGGAATGTAGCGAAGTTGGTTGTCCATTGTAAATCACATTATAGCAATGCATACAATTGGTGACAACCGGCATTTGCTTCCTGTACCTGTCCACTAATTCCAATCGATTATTTTCAGAATCCAAATAATTATTTGTGCATTGCATTGTTGTTTTTCGGATACAGTTCGCGGTAATCATCATAGGTATACGTCCATAGATTGGAATTGTCATATCTGTAATGTTCAAGCTTAATAATTCTTTTATATTTAACTCATATGGTGCCGTGATATCATCCACCAGAGTATGCATAAATTTTTTTGCCTGCTTGTTAAAACAATATATACTGGCATCTGAAACGATTGTCTTTGAAAAATTCTGCTTTTTTAACCAATCAAGTGTTTCTATATTGCGTACCAGTGCTCCAGTAAGTTCTTTCTTTTTAAGTAAAAAACAAATTTCATCCAAGTATGCATAAGAACGTTTTCGAATAATATAAGGAAATGCAATGGCTAATTTTTTATCAGCGCTCTGCAATTTTTCTGCAATACGATTAAAATTATTTTCAATTAATTTATTTCTATCATTCGTGTTATTCAGACCGATATTATTTTTGTTTTGAAAAAAACAATCCGCAGATATAAATATCTGCTTTATTTGTTCAAAGTTTAACAATGCATCCAGTTGTTCTTCTTTATTTACAACTGCCTGGAGCTTTCCATTTGAGCTGTTTATTTTTTTAGAAATAAAATTAGAATCCTTAGCATCTAAAATTGTTCGATTATTGTTCAGCAACAATTGTTCTAATTGTTCAATTGCCTCCCTTCGTAACTCGTTTAAGGATTTTAAAGGTACAAAAATATTGTTATCCATTTCAATCTGAATATGCTCAAATTGAAAATTTGTATTTCCCGTTTTTGATACTTGTTTTTTTATGGTTGCTTCATCTACCGGTCTGTTAGATGCAACCTCTACAATGGTTCCTCCTACATGGACACTAAGATTCGTAGTGTTATCTATAAGCGTGCATTTCATTGGTTTACCACAGTGGAACTGAAAGGAACCATTTATAGCACGTTTCAAACGAACCTCAATATAAGTATTGCGTATTTGCGATAAAAGTGCTTCATCCGAACCACTATAACTAGGTTTGGATAATGTAATCATTTCTTTCCCATTATGCTTTTTGTAATATCCATCCTGTATTTCACTGCGTATATAAAGCTTACGAATTCGATTTAAATCCTCTGCGGATACCTTGAAATGTTCTTTATCCGAATAATATAAATCAATATACTTACGATATATCGCGGTTACTCCTGCTGTATACTCTGGCTTTTTCATTCTTCCTTCTATTTTAAAGGAATCAATTCCGGATTCAATTAAGGAAGGAAGCATTTGAATAGTACACATGTCTTTAAGGCTTAGTATATATTGTTCTTCTTTTGTTGCTTTTTTATCATTACATAAAACTTCATAAGGCAGGCGGCACGGCTGCGCACATCTTCCTCTATTCCCACTTCTGCCACCCAGTATACTGCTAAAAAGACATGCTCCAGAGTATGAATAGCATTCTGCTCCATGTACAAATGCTTCAATTTCGATATCTACCTTTTTTTTGATTTCTATGATTTCCTCTATGGATAGTTCTCTGGCAGGAACAATTCTGGAGGCACCCATGTTTTTCAAAAATTCTGCACCATAGACTCCAGTCAATGCCATCTGTGTACTTGCATGCAGTTCCATATCCGGAAAATTTTCCTTTATCACTTGAAAAGCACCCAAATCCTGTACAATCACTCCATCTAAGCCGCACAAATAAAATGGGGTTAGATATTCACGTAACGTGTATATCTCCTCGTCCTTCAATAAAATATTTACAGTAAGGTAAACTTTTCGCCCAAATAGATGAGCATATTGAATCGCGCTGCAAACCTCTTCTTC
>JAQUYA010000072.1 GCA_028692055.1 Lachnospiraceae bacterium
GCACGTTTTGCTAAATCAAATTTACCAGCAGTAGCACCATTTTCAGCATCTACTCTCATCTGTAAGTTTTTCTTTGTAGAATCAGTTACAACTTCACCTAATAATTCAGCAAATTTTGCTGCATGTTCTGCTTCTTCGTAAGCAGCTTTTTCATAATACATACCGATTTCTGGATAGCCTTCTCTGTGAGCAGCTCTTGCCATAGCAAGATACATACCAACTTCTGAACATTCTCCGTTGAAGTTAGCTCTAAGGTCTGACATGATATCTTCGCTGACACCTTTTGCAACACCTACAACATGTTCAGCAGCCCATTCTTTATCACCTGACTGAACAGTAAATTTATCAGCTGGTGCATTACATACTGGACATTTTTCTGGAGCAGCATCTCCCTCGTGAACATAACCGCATACTTGACATACAAATTTCATAATTTTAATCTCCTTTTCATTTTGATAGAGTATTTACTCTAGTTTCTTGTTTTTGTTTGAATTTCTTTAGCTTAAAGTTTTCTTCGTACAATCTGGACAGGTTCCATAGAAATATGTCACATGTCCTGCAATATGACCGTCAAAACTAGCATCTGCAAATTCATTAATTTGATTCAAAGAATCTAAATTTAAATCTGAAACACCGTTGCATTTCGTACAAACGAAATGGTAATGCGGTTCTACAGTTGCATCGAAATGATCGATACCATCACCAACTCGAATTCTTAGGATTTCTCCTATATCGGATAGAAGAGTAAGATTTCGATAAACAGTTCCCAAACTAATGTTAGGAAATTCTTTACGCACATGTGAATACACAACATCTGCGGTTGGATGATCTTTGCGGGTCATAAGAAATCCTTTAATAGCATCTCTTTGTTTACTGTGTTTAAGAATCATACGCAACTCCTTTGAATTTATATCAGTAATGATTTCTAATATTATAATATATCAACTCGTGGGGTTTGTCAACAACTATCTGAAAACTTTTTATAAATAAAATATGCACATATTTCAGAAACAATTTTCGTGCATAATCACAGTTTAGCCATACTATCAAAAACTTTAATTGACAGGTTTTGATAGTATGGCTATAATAATAGAAAAAGAGTACTCGAGTACGCAACCTATAAAAAGGGAGTTTCTCAATCTTTTTAATAGAGTAATTATTACAAACTGCAAAAAAATAGAGAAGAAAATAAAAAAGGAGGGCAAAAAGAAATATCCCGACGATTCGTTCCCTGGCAGGATTATTAATGAATCATCAAGATATTCGCTATCTAAATAGTAAAACATTTGCAGATAAAAGTAAAGATTACTTTTCTAGTTACAAAAAACAAAATGAGTATATACAAATAATATTGGGAGGTAGTATATGAAAAGAAAATTAGTAGCAGGTTTATTATCAGCAATAATGATTTTATCTTTGACGGGTTGTGGAAACAGCGCAGCTCCTGCAGCAACAGAAGGTACCAATAGCACAGGAAATAAGGAAACAACAACCACAGAAAGTAGTACAACAACAGCAGAAGGCGAAGCAGTCACATTAAACTTCTGGAACGTATTTACGGGCTCAGATGGAGATATTTTAAGGACAATTGTAGATAACTACAATCAGACAAATGAGGACAACATTACTATAAATATGGATATCATGCCAAATGACACGCTGCAGCAGAAGCTGCCGGCAGCTATTGCAACAAACACAGCACCGGATTTTGTACTGTTTGGTGTTGAAAATATCGCGCCTTATGTAAGTAATGATTCCCTGGAGGATATCAGTGATTTTTGGGAAACCGCAGATGTTGATAAAACAAACTATCTGGATAACGTAGTAGATTTATCCTATGTGGATGGCAAAATGTATGGTTCACCAATGCAGTATAATGTGCAGTATTTATATTGGAATAAAGACTTATTTGAAGCAGCAGGACTTGATCCGGAAACACCTCCAACTACATTGGAAGAATTAGAAGAATATGCAGTAAAACTAACCGACTCTTCCAAAAACCAATATGGATTAGGATTACCGACATCGGCTACCTATATGCAGTTCTTATGGGCAAACGGTGGAGATGCAGATGATGTGAATACAAATGAGAATCTGTTAAATTCAGAAGAAAATCTGAAAACATTAACATGGCTGCAGAATATGGCAGTAAATGAAAAGGTAACCCCTCAAAACGTATCTGGTGCGGATGCAGATGCCATGTTACAGGCAGGTCAGATTGCTATGTATATGAGTGGACCATGGCAGATTAATGGCTTGAATGAACAGGGTATCAATTTTGGTATTGCTCCTTGTGTAGCTGGTACAGATGGTGCTTATTCACCGGCAGGCGGATGCAGTTTTGTTATTCCAAAAGGAACCGATGATGCGAAAAAAGCAGCCGTATATAAATTTATGAAATACTGGTTGTCGGATGCGATTCTCAAAGAATGGTCACAAAAAAATGGCTTCCCGGTGTGGTCTAAAACCTTATTGGAGGATACCGATATTCAAAACGATGAAGTATTGTCTTCTATTTCAGAGGCAACAGAAATCGGACGCGCCTATAATTTAGGATACCCATTAGCAAGCCAGATTGATAATGATGTCATGATACCGCTATTTGAGCAGGTTATTACAGGGGCATCTACACCGGAAGATGCATTAAAGCAGGCATCTACAGCAATGGATACAGTATTAGGTCAATAAAGCCGAAGCTCTAATACGGGAAACCTATTAGAGCTTTTTAAATGAAGGGACTACCATATGAATAAAATAAAAAAGTATCAGGTACATAATCAGAAAAGTGCGTATTTGTTTATTGCGCCTTCGCTAATCATATTAACTATATTTGTGTTTGTACCGCTGTTGTCTTCGCTGGCAATCAGCTTCCTGAACATTAATATTTTTATGAAGGATATTTCTTTTGCGGGATTTGCCAATTTTAAAAAATTAGCCGGTGATGCAAGAGTATCGAATGCAACCATAAATACACTTATATTTACAGTTGCAGAGGTGCCTGTTCAAATAGGAGTTGCATTGCTACTGACCATGTATGTGGCCAAAAATAATAAATATACGAAAGCACTGCGCGCTATTTATTATTTACCATTTGTCTGTTCCATGACAGCAATTGGTATTGTGTGGTCCATGATGCTTGATCCAAATCTCGGCTTTATTCCTTATCTATTAAAGCAGATTGGATTTGAAACCATTTCTTTTCTGAAGGACCCAAATCTTGCGCTGCCGACAGTAATAGTGGTTACAGCATGGAAAGGCTTTGGATATACATTGACACTTTTGGTGGCAGCAGTACTTAATATACCCGAATCCTTATATGAAGCCGCCAATATGGACGGAGCAGGGGAGTGGAGAAAGTTTGTAAATATTACAATACCGAGTATTCTGCCAACGATAAGCTTCTGTGTTGTCACGACAACCATAAGTGCATTGCAGGTATTTGACCAAACCTATGTTATGACACAGGGTGGTCCGCTCAATAGGACAGAAACACTGGTTCAATACATCTATGACAGAGGATTTCAGACAGCACCTTATGATCTAGGATATGCATCCGCTATTTCGGTATATTTATTTACTATCATTGCAGTGATTACCTTTGTTTTGAGAAAATTTGTACTGGATAAGGGGGAAAACGCAAATGCATAAGAAAGTATCCATAAAAAATATAATAGGAATACTCCTGACACTTTTGGTAGTAGTAAGTGTACTCTTTCCAATATTATGGCTATTTGTTTCTTCTTTTAAAACAGATGCCGGAGTGATTACCTATCCACCGCAGTTTTTCCCAAGAGAGTGGACATGGAAACAATATCAATATGTCAATCAGAGCATACCGGTTTTAAAAATGTTACGCAATACACTTACTTTTGCGGGATTAACAACACTAATCAGTGTATCATTTGATGCAATGGCAGGCTACGCATTTGCCAGAATGCATTTTAAAGGAAAAGATATCCTGTTTACCATTATTCTGCTTACCATGATGGTACCTTTTCAGGTTATTATGACACCTTTGTATCTGGAGGAATTTAAGCTGGGATTGTTAGACAGCTATGCGGGTCTGATTTTACCAAGAGCAACGAGTGCTTTTGGCATTTATATGATGAAATCTTTCTTTCAGGGATTACCTAATTCGCTGGAGGAGTCCGGAAGAATGGACGGCATGAGTGAATTTCGGATTTACCGGTCTTTAATGTTGCCATTATGTAAACCGGCAATTGTGAGTCTCGGTGTATTTCATTTTATGAATAACTGGAATGATTTATTATATCCGCTGATGCTGACCAGTTCTGCGGAAATGAGAACCTTGTCGGCTGGTCTGGCGGTACTGGTAGGAAATAAAGCAATAAAATACGGACCAACGTTAGCGGCAACCATGATTTCATTGATTCCACTTTTAATCATATATATCTTTTGCCAGAGGTATTTTGTCGAAGGAATCGCTACGGGTGCCACGAAAGAATAAAAATGCAGAAAGGCTTGGTTAGAAAATGAAGAAAGCAACCATAACAATCAATAAAGAGTTTAAAAAAGGAAAAATAGATAAACGTATTTATAGCTCCTTTGTGGAACATATGGGGAGAGTCGTGTACTCTGGAATCTATGAACCGACACATGCAACGGCGGATAAAGATGGATTTCGTCAGGATGTACTCTTATTAGTAAAAGAAATGGGAGTTACCGGTATCCGCTATCCGGGTGGAAACTTTGTGTCCTGCTATGACTGGCGGGATGGAGTGGGACCACAGGAAAAGCGCCCCAACAAACTGGAGATTGCCTGGCGCGCAATTGAAACCAATGAATTTGGAATCAATGAGTTTATGAAATGGGCAAAAAAGGCAGAGATAGAACCTATATTTGCAGTTAACCTCGGGACAAAAGGAATCGAAAATGCAGTTTCTCTGGTAGAATACTGTAATATAGAGGGTAATACGTTATACAGCGATCTCAGAAAAGAACACGGAGTAGAAAAGCCGTATGAAATAGAAACATGGTGCCTTGGAAATGAGATGGACGGAGACTGGCAGGTGGGACATAAAACGGCAGAGGAATATGGAAGACTTGCTCAGGAAACCGCCAAAGCGATGAAGTTAGTTGATACAAACATAAAATTAGTATCCTGTGGAAGCTCCAAATCCAGCATGGATACCTATCCGGAATGGGAAGCAACGACATTAAGCTATACCTATGACTATGTGGATTACATTTCTTTGCACCAGTATTATGATGGACAGGATAAAGGAACAGCATATTTTCTGGCGCAGGCACTGGATATGGAGCACTATATCCAGACGGTTATCAGTACCTGCAATTATGTAAAGGCTAAAAAAAGGTCAAAAAAGGACATGTATATCAGCTTTGACGAATGGGGTGTGTGGTCCATGGCAGATTCCGAGGTTCTTGCGGAAGTAGATGCAAGCCCGTGGCAGGTGGCTCCGGCATTTAGCGAGCAAATATATAGCATGGAGGATAGTCTGCTTTTTGCCAGTATGATGATGAATTTTCTGAAATATGCAGACAGAATTAAGATAGCATGCCAGTCTCTGCTTACTAATATAAGCGCTGCAATCATGACAGAGAAAAATGGTTTGGCATGGGTACAGCCGATTTATTACCCATTTGCCTATATGTCAAAGTACGGGAGAGGAACGGTATTGCAGGATTTACAGGAGTGCGAAACCTATTCCTGTGAATTATTTAACAAAGTACCTTTCGTGGATTCCGTAGCTGTATATAATGAAAAAGAGCAGGAAATTGTTTATTTTCATGTAAACAGATGTGAGGAGGATATTTCGATGGAAGGTGAATTGCAGGGATTTTCCATTGCGGAGGTGATTGAACATGTGGAACTTTGGTCTGAAAATCGGAAAGACACCAATTTGCAGAATCATAATCTTGTTAAGCCTGTAAAAGTAAAGGATACAGCGATACAGGGAGAAAATAAAATCACATATTCCCTAAAAGCGCTTTCTTGGAATATGATTCGTGTAAAAGTAAAATAAATCCATAATTGTCTAAGTATGGAATAAGTGCTAATATAATCATAAAATGGCGAATCAGAGATTCGCATTGGGAATTGTAAAGCAATTTTCTAGTATAAGAAAGCAACTGAGGAGCATATATGGGGGTTACGACAAAGGATATAGCACAAATATGCGGGGTGTCCAGAACGACAGTAAACCGGGCATTTACCAATACGGGCAGGATAAATAAGGAAACAAAAGATAAGATTCTGAAGGTAGCGGAAGATTTGGAATACCGACCGGACATGCTGGCAACCGGATTGAAAAATGGAAAGACACAATATCTAGGGGTTGTCGTATTTGATGTTCGTAACCGGTATTTTGCACAAATGCTCAATGCTATCGAAATAGAAGCAAAAGCACGAAACTATTTTGTGAACATCACCCTGCATGAAAAAGATAAGGAACAGGAACGCGATATGATACAACGGCTAGTAGATTATCGCGTAGAAGGACTTATCCTGTCGCCGGTATCAAAAGGAAATGATTTTGGTACTTTTTTAAGAAAAATGGAAAAGCCCATTGTAATCATTGGAAACAGAGTGGATAAGGAAATTCCATTTGTAGGAATTGATGAAAAAAAGGCGGCCAGCGATGCAGTTCAGACGATTGTACGAAAGGGATATCAAAAAATTGTTTTTATCTGTCCACCGTTAGCAGATGTGGAGAATGAAAATGTATATTCCCATGAACAGAGGGAAGAAGGATTCTTACAGGAAGTACAGAAGCATAAGACAGTACAGTATGAGGCTATTAAATCCTGGAATTATTTATCAGAAGTAGTGAAAATTCTCACGTCTTCTTCTGAAAAAACTGCTTTTTTCTGTTCAGGGGATATTTTTGCACTGGATATCATGAAGCATTTGAAACAGCTTAATAAAAGAGCTGGGCAGGATTATGGAATTATGGGATTTGATAATATTGATACCCTTGATTATGTAATTCCGAGGCTGGCAACTATCGATAATGTAGTAGAAAAGGTTGCAACAAAAGCAGTTGATATCCTATTTGATTTGCTGGAAGGCAAAGAAGTAGCAAACAAAACACTCGTAGATTATGTTGAAATAGAGGGGGAAACCCTTTAAGAAGGAATAAATAATTACCTACAAAGCTCAGCAGGAAATATTTCTATAAAGGAGCGTTTGAATGCGTTGGTACTTATGTAGTGTTTTTTACTACATTATGTACCACTACGCATGAAATCGAGCGAGAGCGACTCCTGAATAGAAATATTTCCTGCTGAGCTTTGTAGATAATCATTTTGAACAATAATTAATAAACTTTTTAGAATTATATTTCAACAACTTTATTCTTTCTGTTGGAAATTATGCTATACTATGTGTAAATGGTACTAGAATATGGTGCCAATGACTATTTGCAGGATTTAGAAATAAGGGAGGTTCTATCTCCATGAAGTTACGTACAAGATTATTTATAACTGGAATAATGATTGTTATTTTACCACTTTTTTTAACCAGTATTGCTTTTTTTGGAATTGGAATGTCTATTATTCATATGCAAAAGCAGGATTACGATATTGAGACAACGAGTTATTCCATGATGTCTGAAGACATGCAGACCTTTGGTGAGGCTACAGAAGAATTATTCAATGAACTTCAGAATCAGGCAGATAAGGATAGCTCCGTATTTGCAGATAAAGACTATTTAGGCACACTCTGTGAAAGACTAAAAGGAAAATCTTCATATATAATTGTCAGAAAAGGAAATGCACTTTATTATACCAATAATGAGCTAGCGACATCGAAACTTTTTAACAGGCTGCCGTCCTTTGGAGATGAAACCATGGCAGGCGGCACAGGCTACTATTATAATGATATGCAGAAGCTTGTAAAACAGATTGATTTTAATTTTCAGGATGGCAGTGAAGGAAGCATTTTTTTAGTCACAAAAATTAATACCATCTTTTCCAAGTCCTTGGTATTGGACATGACGATTGCTATTATTCTGATTTTGTTCTTTACGAGTATTATGCTGACCAGATGGATTAATCAGGGTGTATTTAAACCCATTAGTGAGTTAAATGTTGCCATGCAGCATATTGCAGATGGTGATTTGGAATATGCGTTGACTCCAAGCTGTGAGGGTGAGCTGGCGGACAATTATAAAAATTATGAAGAAATGCGGCTGCGATTGAAGGAAACAGCGGAAGAAAAACTACAAAATGATAAAAAGAACCGGGAATTAATCAGTAATATCTCACATGATTTAAAAACACCAATTACTGCGATAAAGGGATATGTCGAAGGTATCATAGACGGAGTAGCAGATACACCCGAGAAGGTGGATAAATATATTAAAACGATTTATACAAAAGCCAATGATATGGATAAACTGATTAATGAGTTAACCATATATTCCGGAATTGACTCCAATAGGATTCCTTATAATTTTCACAAAATTAATGTTTCAGAGTATTTTAAAGATTGCATAGAGGACGTTGGGCTTGATTTGGAGTCCAAGAATATTGAACTGAATTATTCCAATCTGGTATCCGAAGACACCATGATAATAGCGGACCCGGAGCAGTTAAAGAGAGTAATTAATAACATTATTGGAAACAGTATCAAATATATTGAAAAAGAAAAAGGAATTATTGATATCCGTATTTTAGATGAGCTTGATTCGATACGGGTTGAAATAGAAGACAATGGAAAAGGAATTGCAACCAAAGATTTATTAAACATCTTTGAACGTTTTTACAGAACAGATACCTCGCGCAACTCCTCTAAGGGTGGAAGCGGAATTGGCCTTTCGATTGTTAAAAAGATTATAGAAGATCATGGTGGATATATATGGGCTACCAGTAAAGAAGGCGAAGGAACTTGTTTACATTTTGTGATTAGAAAATATAGAGAGGTCGAAGGTTGAAAGAAACTTTCAACCCCTTGATTTATACGTGACCAAAGGTCGCAGATGGGAGCTAAAAGATGAGTAAAATATTGATTATTGAAGATGAAGAAGCAATTGCGGATTTGGAAAAAGACTATTTAGAGTTAAGTGAGTTTGAAGTAGAGATAGAAAATGCAGGGGACACCGGTCTTGCCAGTGCACTTGCAGGTGATTTTGATTTGATTATTTTGGATTTGATGCTTCCGGGAATGGATGGATTTGAAGTATGTAAAAAGATTCGAGAAGGCAAAAATGTACCAATCCTTATGGTATCCGCCAAAAAAGATGATATTGATAAAATCAGAGGACTCGGCTTGGGAGCAGATGATTACATGACGAAGCCATTTAGTCCGAGTGAATTAGTTGCACGTGTAAAGGCACATATGGCGCGTTACAATCGTTTGGTCGGAAGTAATGCAAAGGAAAATGATATTGTTGAAATCAGAGGTATTCGAATTGATAAAACTGCAAGACGTGTGTACATTGATGGAGAAGAACGAAACTTTACGACGAAAGAATTTGATTTGCTTACTTTCTTAGCAGAGAATCCAAATCATGTATATACAAAAGAAGAATTATTCCGTGAAATCTGGGATATGGATTCCATTGGTGATATCGCAACGGTTACCGTTCATATTAAAAAGATTCGTGAAAAGATAGAATTTGATACAGCGAAACCACAGTATATAGAAACTATCTGGGGCGTAGGTTATCGGTTTAAGGTATGACAACATAAGAGGGTGTGGGAAACAAAAAGTTTTCCATGCTCTTTTTACATAAGGAGAATGAAAGTCATGAATGATATAAATAAACTGAAAAAAGAGATGATTATTTACTATGCAGGTGATGCGAAGAGAATACAGCACTTTATAAAAGTGCATAGTTTTGCTAAAATGATAGGTGAGCTTGAGCAGCTGCCGGGAGATAAGCAGGAAATACTAGAGGTAGCAGCACTGGTGCATGATATTGGGATTAAGGTAAGTGAAGAAAAATATGGGAATTGTAATGGAACACACCAGGAAGAAGAAGGTCCGGCACTGGCAGAAACAATGCTGGTGCAGCTACGCTTTGCTCCAAGGCTGATAGAGAGAGTGGCTTATCTGGTGGGACATCACCATACGTATACACAGATTGACGGACTGGATTATCAGATTCTGGTGGAAGCGGATTTTCTGGTAAATATCTATGAAGATGATTTGGATGAAGATGCTGCAAAGACAGCCTATGACAGAATATTCAAAACAACTACTGGAAAAGAAATCTGCAGAGCCATGTTCCTATAGGGGGTAACCATGAAATCAAAAGTAATATACGAAGATAAGTCCATAATTGTGATACATAAGCCGGCGGGAGTTGCGACGCAGACGGCTAAGGTTGGGCAAATAGATGTGGTAAGTGAAGTAAAGAACTATCTTGCAGGAGAGCAGGAGCCGTATGTGGCATTGATTAATCGTCTGGACCAGCCGGTAGAGGGGATTGTACTTATTGCAAAGGATGATTTTGCGGCAAAGGAACTGAGTGCGCAGTTGCAAAAGAACCAGATGCAGAAAAAATACTATGCACTGGTTTTGGGTCAGCCGAAGAAAAAGGAAGCAATGTTAAAGGATTATCTGTTAAAGGACAGTAGGACAAATGCGTCTCGAATAGCCTGCAATGAGAAGGAGAAAGGCGCAAAATGTGCAGAACTTTCTTATCATATATTGCGTAGTGTGTATAAGTCCTATGAAACAGAGGGTGAACGTGTACAAGTTTCCACTTCACTCGCAGACATCACGCTTAAGACAGGGCGCCATCACCAAATCCGTGTACAGATGGCACATGCAGGGCTGCCAATTCTGGGAGATAGTAAATACGGAAGTGCGGAAAGCATAGAGCTATCTCAAAGAATAGGAATGAAAAATGTTGCATTATGTGCTTATAGTCTTACATTTATACATCCAAAAACGAAAAAAGAGATGCACATGCAGGTAGAATCAGAAACGTTTGCAAATTTATAAAATAATAGGAAGTGATAATATTTTATAAATATTTCATAGGAAAATTACGCACAATATTCACATGATAAAAAACAGGGTGGATAAACAAATGGATTTTCTAAAGAAAGAAATGTTTCAAAAAGCAATTACAAAAGTAGGAATGATAGCTGGGGTATTTTTAATCATGAAATATCTTCTGCCCATTATTTTCCCATTTGTAATTGCTTTTTTAATAGTACTCATTTTCTATCCGTGTATTCAATGCATATGGAAAAGGACACATATTAATAAAGGCATATTAATGGGAAGTATTCTTGTGATTTTGCTGATAGGTATAATGGGAATCGGTATATTACTTTGCAGTCAGCTGGTAAATGGTGCAAGTACTGCGATTACGCAGTCAGGAAGTCTGAAAGAAGATATTTGCGGTGCTATCCGTACATGCTGCGGTGCAATGGAAGGACATTTTGGTATCAATGCGAATAAAATGGAACGGTATGTATTGGAACAAGTGACAATAATGTCAGATACCCTTCAGGTGGAGGTTATGCCAAAGGTCATGGGAAAGTCCATGACGTATCTTTCCAGAGTGGCTTCCTTATTTGTGAAGATAGTGATTACCTTTATCGCAAGTATCCTGTTGGCAAAGGATTATGAAAAAATCATGACTTATCTTCAAAATTGTAAATCCTATAAAAAGATAGCCGAAACCATAAAGCGAATTGGAAAGCTTTTTATTGTTTTTACGAGAGCGCAGCTTATTATCATGCTTGTGATTGCAACAGTGAGTGGCATTGGATTTTGGATATTAAAGATGCCTAATGCAATTATAATGGGGATTGTCACCAGTATTCTGGACGTATTTCCATTCATCGGAACAGGGATTGTTATAGTTCCAATTGCATTATTTCAACTATTGACTGGAAACTTTATAAAAGCAGCCGGATATATCATTCTTTATGCAGTCTGTGCACTTGCAAGAGAATTTCTGGAGCCAAAACTGATAGGAGATAAAATAGGCATTTATCCGATTGTCATTTTACTGGCAGTCTATGTAGGAATCAAGCTCTATGGCATGAGCGGAATCCTGTTGGGCCCGCTTTCCATGTTACTTATATTTGAGCTCTGGAAAGTTGAAAATATAGATAAATGATTCTATGCAAGCCTTCGCTGGCTTGCATAGAATTATTTTATATGGAATATTTGTACATTATAAGGCACATTATGTCTTCTTTTTTGCACAAAAATACCATATAATGAAAATAAGTTTCATAAATATAAAAGAATATTGAAAATAATTGTAATTAGATTAGAATGAAATCATACGAAGGAGAACAGAGCATGAAAGGTTTACTCATACGAATTGAGGATTATGCAAAAGGTGCAGGAGATGCAGAAAAAAAGCTGATAGAGCGATTACAGAAGAATCCGGAATCAATATTAGGAAAAAGCATTAAGGAATTAGCAAAAGAAACGTATACTTCGCCAGCTACCATCGTAAGATTATGTAAGAAATTAGGATGCACAGGGTATAAAAATTTTCAAAATGTACTTGCTTATGAGGTTGCCCTGTTTCAAGAGAGTAAGGATATTGCATTTCAAAGAATTAACAGAGAAGATTCTGTAGAGGACATTATCTATAAGGTAACGAAAAAAAATATTGAGTCCCTGGAAAACACCAGAAAACTGGTGGAGCCAAAGATTATCAGCCAATGTGTGAAACTTTTGGAAAAGAGCCGGTCTGTCACACTATTTGGATTGGGCACCTCACTACTGGTAGCGAGGGATTTATATCTGAAGCTTCTGCGAGCAGATGTAATCTGCAATGTTTGTGATGACTGGCATGCACAGCTATTAACCGCACGTAATCTTCGGGAAGATGATGTGGCAATAATTATTAGCTATTCGGGACTAACTGAGGAAATGATAGAGTGTGGGGCTGCAGCAAAGAAAAACGGAGCAAAGATAATTGCAATTACCAGAGCAACCGAATCGCAGCTGGTAGAATTAGCGGATTATGTACTTCCGGTAGCTGCCACAGAGTTAATTCACCGAAGCGGTGCAATGTCTTCACGTATATCACAGTTAAATGTGATTGATATTTTATTCACAGCTTATGTGAATCAGAATTACGAGTTCTGTATGAAACAATTTGGCAGAACGCATATCAATAAAAAAGGAGGTATGGATAATGATTGATTTATCAAGGCTTACCACAGAAGCCCGTAATCCAGATACCATGCAGTTAGATGAAATGACACCGTTGGAAATTGCACAGACAATGAACCGTGAGGACGAAAATGTTGTTTCTGCGGTAAAAGACGTATTGCTGGAAATAGCAACCGCAATCACCTGGGCAACGGAAAGCCTGTCGGCAGGAGGCAGAATCATTTATATTGGAGCAGGAACGTCGGGAAGACTAGGGGTGCTGGACGCAGTAGAATGTCCTCCGACTTTTGGCGTTTCACCTGAGGTGGTAGTAGGATTAATCGCAGGTGGCAGCGGAGCCTTTGTAAAAGCAGTAGAAGGTGCAGAAGACAGCATGACTCTATGCGAAGAAGAATTGAAAAAGATTCATTTGCAGGCAAAGGATATTGTAATCGGTCTGGCAGCATCGGGCAGAACACCTTATGTCATCGGTGGTCTGCGGTATGCAAAAGCGGTCGGCTGTAAAACAGTGGCAATTGCATGCAATAAAGGCTCGGAAGTAGGTGTAGAAGCACAACTTGCCATAGAACCCACACCGGGACCAGAGGTCTTAACCGGCTCCACCAGATTAAAAGCCGGTACTGCGCAGAAAATGGTACTAAATATGATTTCCACAGGCAGCATGGTAGGGATTGGAAAGGCATATCAGAACCTCATGGTAGACGTAAAGCAAAGTAACGAAAAACTGGTTATAAGAGCACAGAATATTACCATGACAGCAACAGACTGTACCAGAGAAGAAGCAAAGGAAGCTTTGGATAAAGCAGATGGACATGTGAAAACAGCAATTGTGATGATTTTAACAAATTGTGATGCGTCCACAGCCAAAGAAAAGATTTCAAGAGCCGGAGGAAAAATACATCAGGCTATGAAATAGTGAATGTAAGATTTACATCAAAAAAATGGAGAAGTAGGAGGGAAAAGGTATGGATTACAAAAAAATCAGTAAAGAATTGGTC
>JAQUYA010000073.1 GCA_028692055.1 Lachnospiraceae bacterium
GGTTTAATATCGAAGTGTTTTGTTCTGATAATCTTAACTTCCTCTTCATCCATGTAATCCTTTTCAATATACTCTTGTTTAAAAAAACTGTTTGCCTGCTTTTGATCCACCAGCTTATTCTTATATTTCTTTAGTTGTCTTTCGATGATTTCTTCTACAAGGTCAATGGATACATACATATCATTGCTTACCTGCTCTGAACGAATGATATTTCCTTTTACTGGAATGGTAACTTCAATCTTCTGTCTGTCTTTCTCTACACTTAATGTAACATGTACGACTGTTTCCGGAGTAAAATATTTTTCTAGTTTTCCTATCTTATCCTCAACCGCACCTTTTAACCCCTCTGTCACATCGATGTTTTTACCTAAAATTATAAATTTCATGCTGCTCATCCCTTCCGTTGGTTACTCTAGCGATGTTTTTGCTATGCTTTATTATACCACAATGTTTCTTTTTTTGCCAATGATTTGGACAACTTCCTGAATTATTTACAAGTATCTTTCTACGCAAAAAGTCAATACTAATTGTTACATTTATCGACATATTTCTTCTTTTTATGATAACTATACAAAACGCGTGTTCCTATGGTTACCATAAAATCTTCCTATAATCCTCCTACTTTTTTGTGGATAATGTGTATAACCCCGTGTATAAATCCTTTTCTCCCATAATTTCGTTCTTTTTCATGTGGATAAGTATTCATTCCGTAAATTCTATTTCTAGTACTTTTTTCTCTTGCTTTTTTTAAATTTTGTGCATCTTGTATAATTACATTTTTTTATGGAAGCAATTACCATTTTATATCATTATATAACGCCCTTTGCTCTTAATAAAATCGACAATATTTTGGTCCCTCTCCTGTAAGCTTCCATTTCATCTTTGGACAACTCGGAGCCTTCTGCATATTTCGTAAATACAACAACATTATTTTTATCGTTTGTCTGCAACGGGATAATTACCTGCAGATGTATATTAAGCTTTTTATAATATTGTGCTATATTGTCTGTCCTATTTTCTTCCGCGCAATAAATAAATGCCTGCTTTTCCTGCATTTCCCTATATACGCTGGCAGCCTCCTGTTCACCCCAAGGTGGCTTTATATCATAGCTTTGTTTCAAAAACCATTTTGCCTGAATGTATCTATCCGGTACATGAACGGCGGCTACGCTATCTACCTTATAATATCTCGCTATTCTATCCATAACACGTTCTATCATTTCGTCCATATCGTCTACTTCATATAATACGTTCGAGAGCTCTTTGTTAAATTGATTTGTATCGGCGGTCATATCTACTTCCGGTTTTTCGTTCTTGTTATCCCGGCGATTTTCCATCAGATCATCCTTTGATATATTATCAACACCATGATATCTCTGTCCTCTTCCCTTTCCACTCTTTTTTACTTCGTATAACGCAACATCCGCTTTCTTGAAAAGGTCCTCGAAATTATGTGCATCCTCTGGGTATTTTGCACATCCAATGCTCGCCTTAATCACGATTTCGCCTAGATAATCGGCTTTAAAATTTCTCAATTCTGTTAAAAGCTGCTCGCATTTTATCAAAAGAATCTCCTGGTCCTCAATATTGGTAAGAAAAATAGCAAATTCATCACCACCAAACCTTCCCTTGATATCATTATTGCGAAATGTTTTCTTGATTATTTTTCCAACATCCTGTAGGACTCTATCTCCTACTAAATGTCCTTTTGTGTCATTAACGGTTTTAAAGTCGTCCAAATCCAAAATAATAAGTCCATGCTGATTTTGCGGATTTAGGAGCATATGCTTTTGGGCTTCTTTTTTTACATACATTTTATTATATAGTCCAGTTAACTGGTCATACTGTGTCAACGCCTTGAGATTTCTATTTTCCTGTTTGTAATGATTGATTGTGGTGGTAATGTGACTTACCTTCTGCTTACTCTTTTCGATTACATTTTGCATAGATACGTCATTATTAATATTTTGCAGTAACAACAGATGTCTTTGGATGCGGTTGGCAGCATGTAGGGTAATCATGGATACCTGATACCATTGATACTCTTCATATACATCATTATAAATCAGGCTTGTTTTTCCTATTGAAGAAATGTCTTCATTCAATAAGGAATTAACAATCCAGTCCAGTATCTGTTCATTGGAATTACCCTTTATATGCTTTAAAAAATAATCCTTTAATTCCTCCCTGATTCCTCCTTGCGCTGGCAAACCTGTAAAATCTGTTAAGGTAGAATAAATCATATCATAAGATAGTTTCTTTGGATTAATTTCAATAACCGTTGCTTCCAGATAGCGAAATAGCGAATAAAACTCTGGAAATTCCTTTCTTACCTTTGGACGTGAATTCCCTAAAATTTCCCTTTTTAATATTGTTTCTACTTCCTGTTTACATACACTTTCTTCTAATCCGTTGATTTCCTGTGCAATCCCCTTGAATTGCCCACAGCAGTCATTCAAATAGGATAGCATCTCCTTAGAAAACCATTCGTCCACATATTTATTCAGGGCATGCACCGCATCGTCTTCTGTCATCTCACCATTTACAGTCATTATGTCATACTCATTTGCAATGGAAGTTATACATGCATAATAGGGAATACTGCTTCCAGTCAGCCCATCCGGATATCCAGACCCATCATATCTTTCATGATGATATTTACAGATATTATACGCATATAGCAGATATTCTTTCTCTTCACTTGCATTTAATGTCTCAATTATTTTACTTCCAACCGAGCAATGCACCTTTAATACACTTTCTTCTTCCACGGTTAATTTCTTATTTTTGTTAATAATATTTTCTGAAATCGTAATCTTTCCAACATCATGTAATAAGGTAGCATTTGCCAGCTTTTCAATCTGTGAATCTGTTAACTTCTGTTCTGGATTTTCTTTGGCGTAGCTTTGCAACAGTACTTTTGTATATCGACTGACTCGAAGCATATGTGTTGCTGACTCCATATTGCTATGTTGCAAAATAGTATCTAATATATGTAAAATACGCTGGTACTCTTGGCCTGTCTGATTTCCTTCTTCTTTTGAATTTTCCTTTTCTTTGAGATATTTCTTTCCCTGGTTTTCCTTTCCTTGGTTTTCCAATTTGTGCTCCAGCATCATACGACGATATTGAAAAGAATCCCGAATATTTTGAATCCGTTTTTTTACAATCTTGGGTTCAATTGGTTTTAAAATAATATCTGCTGCCCCTAGTTCCAATGCATATACCTCATTATCAAGATTATCAATAATTGTGACAACAATAACAGGAACTACCTCTGTCAGATGCATATCCCGCATCACATTCAATACTTCATATCCATTCATTTTAGGCATCATAATATCAAGCAATACCAAATCAAGGGATTCTCCTTTTTCCCTAATGATCTCCATTGCTTCCAGACCATTTGCTGCTTCATATATTTCATAGGAATCCACATCAAATATTTCCGATAGTACTATTCTATTTACTTCAATATCATCAACAATCAATATCTGATCTTTTTCGGACATTAACCATTCTCCTTCATTTCTGCAAGCAAATTACAGACTAATTCGTATTGTTCTTTTAAAATGGTAAAATGGACCTCCACATCTGCAGTTCTTTCTTCTCGTATATCTGATACAATTTTTGCACATGACTCAAAAACGCTATCCATACCAAGCGTACCCGTCATTCCCTTTAATGCGTGTACCGTGGACAGAACCTCTGCATAATTCTTCTTTTCCATTGCCGCACATGCTTCTGCATAATGCGTATCCTCTAAAAACTTGAATAAATATTTCTCATAAAGACTCTCTTTCCCTGCAAACCTTCTTATACCCATCTGATAATCTACATGAACCGCCTCAAGCTTTTTCTCGTCTAACATAATATCACTTCTCTTTCCTATTTTTCATATACGCTCTATTTTCTAATTGTTATATAATTATATATTATATCAGTTTTTATCAAATTTTAAAACCTTTATTTTGCAATTAGTCAGTCTACTTAATCGAATTACTTGCATATAAAAAGGGACGAAACCATTTTCGTTTCGTCCCCATACTATTTATTATTAGTTATCCTACTAGAATATTCTTCTTACAGAAAGAACATTTCTGTAGCTTGCATTTGAAATCTTTATTCCAGTTGCTGCTGTACTGGCATGTACAATCTGTCCACCACCAATATAGATACCTACATGACCTGAATAACATACGATGTCACCTGGCTGTGCATTACCAAGACCGCCAACGTCGGAGCCAACACTTCTCTGTGCACCAGAGGAATGAGGTAAGCTAATGCCATAGTTCTTGTATACACTCATTACGAATCCTGAACAATCTGTTCCATTTGTAAGGCTTGTTCCACCGTAAACATACGGATTGCCTACAAACTGCGTTGCAAAGCTCGCTACCGATGAACCAGTTCCACTTCCAGCTGATACAGCCGGAGTTGCTACGCTTTCTGAACTGCTGCTTGTTTTTGTACTGTTGCTGTCTTTGAATTTTTTCTGTGCTTCTATTGCTTTCTTAGCAGCTGCGTTTGCAGCGACTCTTTCTGCTTCTTCTTTGGCTAATCTGGCTTCTTCCTGCGCTTTGGATTCTGCCTTTACAAATTCTGTTGATAAACTAACGAATTCATTAGATACATATCCTTCACCTTCTTCGATAGATACCTTAACCCAGCCATCAAGTTCTTCCTGCACGGTTAATTCATCTTCGATTGGAACAAGACCAAGAACTGCTGCATCCATACCTGGTTGCTCTCTAACTTTTAATGTTGTCGTTGTAACTGTTGCAATTCTTGTACCCACTTCTTTTGCAAGTGCAATTGCATCATCACCCGTTACCACATATTCTGCTTTTACATAACCTGTACAGCTTCCTGATTCAATTTCATACCAGCCATCCTTCTCAGAGATGAATTCACCAACAGATTTGTCATACAATTTACCAACAATTTCTGATTCTTCACTTGCATCAGAACGAACATTTACATAATCATTTACTTTTGCAATAACCAAAGAACGAAATCCTTTTTCTTCTTCAGTAAGACCTGCATCTACTGCATTTTCAGATACCGTTGTTGTATCTTCTGTTACTGCATTTTCAGATACAGTCGTTTTATCAGCTTCCGGAACAATCACATCCGGTTCTACCACATTGGTGTCCTCTGCCTTGGTAGGTTCCTCTACTTTATCAACAATAGATGTTGCCGGAAGTGTCGTATCGAGCACATCCTCAATAGTAACTTCTGCCGCATCTTTATTCGCTGCTTTGATTTCTCCGGTTTTTACTTCGCCGGTACTTTCTTCGGTCTTCATAGTAGTTGGTAGTACACCCTCTCCTAATATTAAGGAAAGACCTGCTGCCGGTAATATGGATGATACGCCTGTAGCGCTTGTATTTAATTGAAAGCTTGTCAGTGCCATGGTTCCGATTAAGGCACAGGCTGCTATTTTAACTGCTCTTTGTTTCATAAAAAGTTCCCTCCAAATTGTATATGAATGTAATAAAGAACTATTACAATTTGTTACAAATTTGTTACATCTGTTAAATAATATATCACGCAGATTTCCTTTTGTCAACCGTTGGATAAGATTACCATTTGTACAATTTGTGATTTTTTTATGAACAAAGTGTTAAAAGGGCTAAATGTTTTTTTCATTTTTATTAGTAAGAAAATAATTTTGCACACTTGTAATTGCATTTGCCCCATCTGCGACTGCAGTAACAATCTGGCGCAATTGTTTCGTTCGCACATCTCCGGCTGCGAAAATACCCGGAATATTAGTTATTCCGGTTTCATCTGCATCGATGTATCCTGCTTTATCTGTCTTTAATAAAGGCATGAATACGGCTGAATTTGGATGAATACCAACTGCAATAAAAATTCCCTGTGTTTCTAATTTTGTTTCTTCCCCCGTAATTACATCCTTTAATTGAACTGCTTCTACCTGCTCCTCCCCCTGAATTTCTGTTACCACGCTATTCCATATTACTTCTATACGTTCCTGCTCATCTAAGCGCTCCTGTAATATTTTTGCAGCACGCAGACTATCCCTTCGATGAACCAGATATACTTTTTTGCAGAATCGGGCCAGAAAGATTGCATCTTCCACTGCCACATCACCACCGCCTACCACTACCGTTGTTTTATCCCTAAAGAATGCACCATCACAGGTGGCACAGTAGGAAACGCCCATTCCTGCCAAGGTTTCTTCTCCGGGTACGTTAAGTTTTGCGTGTGCGGCACCGGTTGCAATCATAATTGCACGTGTTTCATAAGTTCCATTTGTCGTAACGACTGTCTTTGTCTTGCCATCATTAATGATGTTCGTAACCCCTGCATCCATAAATACTGCACCCAATTTATCCGCATGCTCTCTCATTTTCATGCCAAGCTCATATCCACTAATACCCGGAAGTGCAGGGTAGTTATCCACTTCATAGGTAGTCAATACCTGTCCACCACTCACGCCGCTTTGTTCTATCACCAAGGTATTCATTTTCGCACGCATTGCATAGATTGCGGCAGATAATCCTGCCGGTCCGGAACCTATTATAATTAAATCATAAATCATTATTCGCTCCTATCTGCGATTCCTGTTCGCTTATCCGTTAAGTAACCAAAAGAGTTTCTATTACTATTACCATTTCCTATTACTGTTTCTTCTTATTATAATTCCCTCTTAGTCTAACAATAATTCCTTTAAAATTCAAGCTGGCTGTATGCATACATTTTCTCTTTTGTGAGAAAACTGGAAAATGCTACTGTTCTGTAGTATAATGCAGACAAATCTCACGAATCGGAAGGGTCTGTCAAACTATGCATAAAATAGCTTTTATTACCGGAGCATCCCGTGGTATCGGCGCTGGAATTGCAACTGCATTTGCCGCTGCTGGATATCATTTAATTCTTACCTGCCACACGAATGAATCCCTGCTCATTTCCCTGAAGGAAACATTAGAATCCACCTACCACATCTCCTGCCGGCTTTTTGTAGGCGATCTTTGTGATGCCGGGTTTGTTTCTAGTATCTTTACTGAAAATCTGGATATTGACGTACTGGTTAATAATGCCGGCATTTCTTATATCGGATTATTGGCAGATATGAGTCTTACTGACTGGAACAACGTCCTCCATACCAATCTAACCTCTGCTTTTCTGTGCTGCAGAAGTGTCATTCCTTCCATGCTGCATAAAAAGAGTGGGAAAATCATAAATATTACTTCTGCCTGGGGTTCTGTCGGTGCTTCTATGGAGGTTGCCTATTCTGCTTCTAAAGCAGGTTTAAATGGATTTACAAAGGCACTTGCCAAGGAATTAGCCCCGAACAATATTCAGGTCAATGCAATTGCCTGCGGGGTTATCGATACGGATATGAATAAATGCTTCTCACCGGAAGAAATGGCATCTTTAATAGAAGAAATACCAGCCGACCGTTTGGGTAAACCTCTCGAAGTAGGTACCCTCGCAGTGCAGCTGGCATCTGGAAATGAATATTTAACGGGTCAGATTATCGGTCTGGATGGCGGCTGGATTTAGTGGGAAATAAAAAGCATGTCCCCTGTGATGGATTTTAAATCCTTTGCTCCACACATTGCCATGGTATCCTCTAGTTCCCCTGCCAGCCTGTCAATGAGCATCTGAATGCCTTCTTCCCCAGCTCCATATGCGGCACATACAAAAGGTCTGCATATGAGTACCCCATCGGCTCCCATAGCCAATGCCTTAAAGATATCTGTTCCGGTTCGTATTCCACCGTCTACAAATACTTTTATTTGTCCACCCACCGCTTCTACTATCTGTGGCAATACTTCTGCAGTAGATGGACATTGATCAAGAACACGTCCGCCATGGTTGGATACAATAATGGCGGATGCTCCCGCTTCAATTGCTTTTTTCGCACCTTTGACTGTCATAACTCCTTTTATAATAAAGGGTTTCTTTATATTTGCAATAATTTCTTTTAGTTCTCCCACCGCCTTACTTCCTGCGGGTGGCATCATATTTTTCAGGAATGGCAAACCGGCAGCATCAATATCCATTGCTACCGCGAATGCTCCTGATTCTTGCACCAGCTGCATTTTCTCACGAAGGGTTTCTGCATTCCAGGGTTTTACCGTAGGGATTCCTTTACCGCCGGACATTTGAATGGCTTTTGTTGCGCCTACCATGACATTCGCGTCCATGCCATCTCCGGTAAATGCAGCAATTCCTGCTTTTGCACACGCCGAAATCATTACATCATTATAAGATAAATCATTATACTTCTCGCCATAGTGAAGCTGGACAGCCCCTGCCGGTCCCACAAAAAAAGGATACTTGAACGTATGGTCAAATAATTCCATTGTAGTATCAATTTTTTCATTTGCACAAATGGTATCCATCTGTACTCTGATTTCCTTCCACTTCTCATAATTGCGAATAGCAGTATCCCCAACCCCTTTTGCGCCTGGTCCCGGCATTTGGTTCTTACATGCTCTTCCATTACAGATATCACACGCCTTACAATGAGTACCGATACATGTTCTTGCATTCTCTAATACTTCCTGATATGTCATAAATATCTCCTATCCGTGCCTCTATGCACTTCTTTCTTCCTATGCATCCATACAGCCTAATACCTTATACAATAATTCATACAGTTGTTCCGCTTCTTCCGCTTCCAGTTTTACACATTTTCCAACCTTCATTGGTACTTCTTCCGCAAGTCCCTTTAGCTTTATACCTTTATCGGTAATCATAACACGCAAATTCCGCTCATCTTCTTTAGAACGCTCCCTGGTAAGGTAGCCTTTCCACTCTAATTTTTTCAACACGGGTGTAAGCGTTCCTGAGTCTAAATACAGTATCTTACCCAGACATTTCACATTAATTTCTTTTTTCTCCCACATTACCATCATAGTAATATACTGTGTGTAGGTCAAATCCAGTTCATCTAAAAAAGGCTTGTATCTACGGACAACTTCTTTCGCACAAGCATAGAGTGGAAAGCAAAGTTGTTTATCAAGCCGTAACATATCGCATTTTTCTTCCTGCTTCTTCATATGGTTGCTTCTCCTTACGTATTGTGTACAATTTAATTTACCATTTTTTTTACGTTTTATCAAGTTTTATCCGGTTTATTGTCTTCCTGTTTTCTTTATTTTGCATGACTCAAAAATAAAAATTTAGACATACTATGGATAAAAACCATTAATGATTATATACAAAACTATTTTATAAAGAAAGTGCAAAATAATGAGCCTCTTACTACAACACGGAAATATAAATACAATGAATGGTATCCATTATGAGTGTGGTGACATTCTAATCGAACAGGGAAAGATAAAAGAAATTGCATCTCATATTGCTGTTTCGGAAATGTATCACCCGAAACATATAGATGCAAACGTATGGGATATTTCCGGCTATACCGTTCTGCCGGGAATCATTGAAGCGCATTGTCACATCGGTATTACCGAAGAGCGAAAAGGAATAGAGGGGGACGACTGCAATGAGTCTACGAATCCGGTTACTCCTTATTTGCGTGGTTTGGATGCCATCAATCCCTTAGATGCTGCTTTTTCAAAGGCAGTAAAGGCGGGCATCACATCTGTCATGGCAGGTCCAGGGAGCAGTAATGTGGTCGGTGGACAATTCGTATTTATGAAAACTGCAGGTTCGCGTAAAATTGATGATTTAGTCATCCTGCAGCCTGCCGCAATGAAAGCTGCCTTTGGCGAAAATCCAAAAACTCTCTATGGTGGGAAAAACAGCATGCCCTGCTCCCGTATGGGCATTGCAGCTATGCTGCGTGAAGAATTGTCGCATGCACAGGAATATTGGCAAAAGACAAAGCATGCACATCTCTTAGGTATTTCCAGTTCCGTTCCCTATGACTTTCGCCTGGCATGCTGGATTCCAGTCTTTGAAAAAGAAATTCCCATGAAATGTCATGTGCATCGTGCCGATGATATTTTCACCGCGCTTCGCATTGCAAAGGAATTTGATCTTGATATTACCCTTGACCATTGCACGGAAGGTCATCTGATTGCAGATGAAATCAAAGCCTCTGGGTTTCCTGCCATTGTGGGACCTGATTTTACCTCTAGAAATAAAATTGAAACAGAAAATATGGCATTTAAGACTGCCGGTATTCTAAGTAAAGCCGGAGTTCCAATTGCGGTTACCACTGACCATCCCGTCTCTTTAATCCAATCCCTTCCTCTCTGTGCCGGTCTTGCCGCAAAGAATGGATTAGGTATGGAAGAAGGATTAAAAGCCATTACCATCAACGCTGCCAAAATCTGTCGTGTGGAGCATCGTGTTGGGAGTCTTGCCGTCGGAAAGGATGCAGACATTGCTATTTTTGACGGCAATCCCATGAATCTGTTTACTCATTGTGTCGGAACTATTATCGATGGAAAAATCGTCTATCGCAATGAACGCACACATACGGCACCTACCCGAATTCTCTGACGCAGCAGGTATGATATTATTCATGCAGAATATTTGCTATACGATGCCATTTAGCTCCTGATATAGATTCTTTGCATAAGTATCGGTCATACTGCTGATATAGTCTGTTACCATGAGAAAACGCAAATAAAGATTTTCTACTTTATCCGTTGTCCTCGCATGCATATAATCATCCTTATAGTTGGTTGGTATCATATTAATTAATTTTTGGTTTGCTTTGGAAACAGTATATTCCATTTCGCCCTCTATGCCCTCGTCCTCCCAATATAGTACTGCATAGATGAAATCCTCCAAAAGGGAATGAATGATTTTCTTTGCAGAAAGCTCCAGCTTTAATATTTCAGGACTGTCATATACAAATTCTCTCATCACACTTTTTAAAACCTTGATGGATTCCTGATGATTGGTATCGAAGAACATATCTTCCTTATATGTACCTTTCATAATGTCATCATAGCTTTTCGAAAAACGGTAAGTAACCACATACATCAGCCATTTTTTTACAAGCTCCGTCCACTTTTGAAATGCAACCAGGTCGCCTTCCGTACTTCTATTTTCAAAATCAATACGACCTGTCAGATCGTACAATAATTCTTTGGTATATTTCTTATAGGAGCTGTTTTCAATCTTACGCATTTGTTCTGTAAAATATTTAATAAACTGGTCTAAGGTAAATAAACCTTTTTTGAAAGCATCTTCTAAATCGGCTGTAGCATAAGCAATGTCGTCTGCTGCCTCCATCAGATATACCAATGGGTGGCGTACATATTCGTTTCCTTCCTTTGTACCCGTACAGCTGCAAATAGTATCCATTGTATTGCGTTCTGCATAGTAATAACCTAGCTTATGTTTTTTGACATCTTCGTCCTTAGGTGCAAAGTTAATGGAGTTTGTCGGATATTTCACAAGCGTATTTAACACCCCATAGGTCAGATTAATATCATAGCCTTCCTGATTGTTTTTGACTTTTGAAAGAATCCTGAGCGCCTGTGCATTACCTTCAAAATTCTCCAAGTCTGCCTTCATCTGTTTCTGCAGCACACGGCTTACTGCTTTTCCTTTATACGTAAAGCTTTTTTTCTGAAATTCATTTTCAAACCATTCTCCTATGACTACCTCTCCAAAGTGTCCAAAGGGCGGATTTCCAATGTCATGAAGCAATCCTGCACAGGATAGTACAACCGGAATGCTCTCCGCAATTTCTTCATTCTCTTTAAATTCTTCCTGCAGGTATTGTGTTTTATTCTTAGTTAACATAATTCCTAATTGCCTTGCAATGGTAGAAACCTCTATGGAATGTGTCAGTCTGGTTCGGACAAAATCACTCTTATCCAGTGGAAACACCTGTGTCTTATCCTGTAATCTGCGGAATGCCGCGCTCGATATAATTGACTGGTAATCCTTCTCCAAATCACTAATTGGATATTTTCCAAAATCATTTGGTTCCTCTTCTCTTTTTGCCTGTGTTTCTAATGATAATAAGTTTGTCCATTCCATCGGTATCCTCCTGACTGCCTTCGCAGTTATAATTGTTTGATAATAGCTTCCAGTTTCTCGGATAAAGACTTGGCAAGCTCAAATTGATTATCCTGCAATGCATTTGCTATTTTTACTTCTGTTTCCTTTTTCTTTTGTTCCATTTCCAGATAATCCCTATCAAAATGCTTTGCATAAATCATCTTTCGAAATGCTCGAATACTCATTTTACGGATTTTCTTATCTTCTATTAGTAAAACATAATCCATACAGTTTGCAATCGTATAAAAATCATGTGATACCATCAAAATCGCTCCATTGTAGTTTTCAATTGCTTTCTCTAATGCAATCTGAGCATAGGTATCCAGATGGCTTGTCGGCTCATCGAGCAGCAGTAGATTTGCATTGCTCAGTGCAATTTTTGCCAATTGTAATAAATTCTTTTCTCCTCCGGACAGGGATTGTATCTTGCTGCTGAAAAGTTCCTCCTCTATGCCGAATTTGGATAGGTGTATCTTTATTTCCCGCTCATTTTGAAGTCCAAGTTTCAAAAATTCCTGCTGCACGGTATTCGTTTCTTCAAACATTTCCCCCTGCAGCTGTGACAGGAATGCCATTTGTACTTTTTCATTTAATTGAATGGAAGGATTCTCATTCTGGTAAATATCACGCAGCAACGTTGTCTTTCCAGTACCGTTTTGTCCAATGAGTGCTACCTTATCTTTTGCCTGTATCTCAAAATCTACATTTTCCAAAAGAGCTTCCTCAAATTGAACGCTCAGATTCGATACCTTCAAAATGGTTTCTTCTTCTATCTCCTGATTGGTCGTCAGATGAATCTCCGGCTGTTTGATTTCTACAAAAGGCTCCTTTACTCTGCGTGCTTCCAATCGTTCCAGCAAGGAAACTCTGGCATGTAGGGTTCGTCCTTTTGTAGCACTGAACAGTACCGTTGCCTCTGCCCGCAATTTATCAACGACCTTTCGGTTCCTTTCGATTTCTTCCAAATCAGCCGCCGCCAGCTCCTGCAATTCGATTTTTGTTTGAAGCAATGTAAAATTATATTCCATATATCTACCGTTAAATTCCTGTATCTGTGTATTTTCCAAATGCAGTATCTTATTAAAACAATGATTTAACAGGTAGCGATTATGGGTAACCACCAGCAGGGTTCCTTTATAGGTATTGATCAAATCACGTAGCGCATTTAGATGCTCAAAATCCAAATAAATGTCGGGTTCGTCCATAACTAATAGATTAGGGCCAGTTATCATCTCTTTGATAACCTGCACCAGTTTGAACTCGCCGCCACTCAGATTTGTTATTGGCATATCTGCGTATTTTGTAAGATTGGCTGTCTTTAACTGCTTGCTGATATCGCTTTCATAATTATCCCCATCAATCGCATTCCAGGCATCAAGCACATCTTGATATTGCTCCATCAGGGATTCTAATTCTTCTGATGTCGCCATCTGTTCACATACTTCATTTATATCAGCCTGTAACTGCACAAATCGCTCACTGATATAATCAAATACAGTCATTTCTTTTGCCTTATCCAGTTGTGAAAACTGGCTCACATAGCCGATTCTGCAATTAGGACTTATGTCCAGTTTTCCATCAAAAAGATAGTTATCCGGATTCATTATCATCTCTATCAGCGTACTTTTTCCCGTTCCATTAGTACCAATAAAGGCACAATGCTGGTTATCCTCCAGCGTAAATGAAATCTTCTTATATAAATCCTTTTGTGGAAATGAGTAGTATAAATTTTCTATTTTAATCATTTTTAGTTCCCATCTGCGACCTTTGGGTCGCTCATAATCAAAATCATTTCAATCTCTTTCTAATATATCATACCAGATGTATTTAAGAAATTATTTTTGTAATATATTGCACGAAAATAATTTCTTATAGGCTGAGCAAAAGACAGGAACGTTAGCTACTAACGTCCGCCGCTAATGTCCGCCGCTAATGTCCGCCGCTAACGTTATCTGCGAATGCAGGAAATAACCTCGATTCCGCTTCGCTGCATGTCGGTCATTTCTTGCATTCCAATGAATCAATCCACATAACAAAAGCCCCATGAATGCAAGCATTCTGGGGCTTTGATATGCGTTTTGATTCGCAGATAACTGCTTATCTCTT
>JAQUYA010000074.1 GCA_028692055.1 Lachnospiraceae bacterium
TTATTTCTGAAATTCTTTTTAGAATTTTCAGGGTTGCATTACTGTTTAGGAATCAATTTCCTAGAAATCAAAAGCTTTCTTTTCTTTCGTCTTTACTTGCTTTTTATTTCCTTTTCAAGGTTCGTTTAAAACTTATCTTTATGAAAATTTTTCTTGCTGTTTCATATCGGTCAGCTTGAATATCTTATCATATCAACTCACATCTTGTCAACATGTTTTTAATATTTTTTCTAACCAGCGGAGAAGGAGGGATTCGAACCCTCGCATCGCTATTAACGATCTACTCCCTTTCCAGGGGAGCCCCTTCAACCTCTTGGGTACTTCTCCAAAAGCCTGCTACATAAAGAAACGGAGAGGATGGGATTCGAACCCATGCGCCCTTGCGGACAAACGGTTTTCAAGACCGCCTCGTTATGACCACTTCGATACCTCTCCATATGCACTATTGAAAACTATTCTGTTTTCTATCGCGCTTTGCTTTTATAACTGTGTTATTCAGCAGCGACAAGTGATATTCTATCATCTTTATTTTTTGATGTCAATATGATTCTTGCATTTTTTTTGAGAACTTTCTCTAACATCTTTTCAAGTTTTCGATTCGCTAAATACTTTCGCAATTTGTAAGTCTTCCGGGGTTGTAATTTTAATGTTTTTGTATTCCCCTTCTACAAGTTTTACTTTTTGATTCGTGAAAGTTTCTACTACCATTGCATCGTCTGTTACATTTAATTTCCGTTCTGCTAAAGTTGCTTCCTCTTCTATTAATACGGAATATGCTCTTTGTACCAATTGAAATTCAAATACCTGCGGAGTCTGTATCTGCCAAACCAGACTACGATTTGGTGTTGTCGTTATATATCCTGCTTCATTTGCAATCTTAATGGTGTCCTTCACTGGCATGCCAACAGCACAGGCCTTTGCATCGCATACACCCTTATATGCCCTTACGAGTATTTCCTCTGATAAGAATGGTCTTGCGCCATCATGTATCCATATATAATTATTATTATCTTTTGTTTCTACTGTTTCAAGAATTTCTGCCGCAGACTGAATTCCGTAATAAACAGAATGGTAACGTTCCTTACCGCCTTCTACAATTGCTCTTACTTTCTGTAGATTAAATTTGTTTATAATTTCTTCCTGCACATATTTCTTTTCATTCCTGCCTACTACTATTATTATATCTGTTATTCTGGAACTGTTTTCAAAGGAACGCAGCGAATAATATAGTATTGGCTTTTCATTCAACAATAAATACTGTTTCTTTTGAACCGTATTCATTCGTTTTCCCTGCCCCGCTGCCAGGACAATTGCAATATTTCTTTCCATCATTATTCCCACCTACGCTCTAAAGTGCCATATTATTTCTCTTTTATTCCATCTGCAGGCACATACAATCACAAATAAAAATAAAAAAGTCTTCTCACGCTTCGCGCTTACCTAATTTCAAATTCGGAACTGCATTTAAATCATAGCCGCTTCTCGTACCTGCTATATATTCATAATAACCAGCCACCCCAATCATTGCCGCGTTATCTGTACAGAATATCGGTGATGGATGGTAAAATTCAATATCACGTTTATCACACGCCTCTGCGAATGCATTGCGTAATGTGGAATTGGATGCCACACCACCTGCAATTGCAAATTTATCCAATTTATATTCCTTTACTGCCTCCAGTGAGTGTTCTACCAATACATCAACGACTGCTTTCTGAAAAGAAGCTGCTATGTCTGCATTGTTTACCTTTTCACCTTTCATTTGGCAGCCATTCAGATAATTCAGAACTGCTGATTTCAAACCACTAAAACTAAAATCATAATTGGAACCTTCCACCTTTGCACGTGGAAAATGAATGGCATTCGGATTCCCCTCTTTAGATAATTTATCAATCTTAGGTCCTCCCGGATAGCCCAGTCCGATTGCTCTTGCTACTTTATCAAAAGCCTCACCCGCTGCATCATCTCTGGTTCTTCCTATTATTTCATATTTGCCGTATTCCCTCACAATGACCAGATGGGAATGTCCCCCAGAAACAACCAGACATATAAACGGCGGTTCTAAATCTTTATTTTCAATATAGTTTGCATTTATATGCCCCTCAATATGATGAACACCAATCAAAGGAATTCCGGTGGCAAAGCTGATTGCTTTTGCTGCGGATACACCAACCAAAAGTGCTCCTACCAGTCCAGGCCCATAAGTTACTGCTATTGCTGTGATTTCCTGTAGGGTAACTCCTGCCTCTTTTAATGCCTCTTCAATTACCTGATTGATTTTCTCTATATGTTTTCTGGAAGCAATTTCCGGTACTACACCACCATACAATGTATGCAGTGCAATCTGCGAAGAGATTACATTTGATAATACCTCTCTTCCATTTTTTACAACAGAAGCTGCCGTTTCATCACAGGAGCTTTCAATTGCTAATATGAATATATCTTTCTTCTTTGCTTCATTTACATGCATTGTTTCTTCATCATTCTTCTTCATTTGGGTCTGCCAGATCCCAGCCATATATTTTCCAATGACCGGATTCATCCTTTCTTAGTAGAAATTGTTCCGTTGTATATTTAAATTCAGTTTCCTGTCGTAAAGTAAACATACAGTAAAGTTTTGCAAATTCATATCCATCCATTGAAAAATAATCCACATCCGTGCTGGCAGATGTAGTATAGCTTGAAATGGTGCATTTCTTTTGACGAAAGCTTTGAATATCTGTTTTTAAGTCAATCAAATATTGTTCCTTTGAATTATTTTGTAATAATTCGTCATCGTAAAGCTCTCTGATTTTCAAACCAAGCTCTGTCAATTCTTCATCGGTATAGGTTTCATTGTAAAAAGCTTTTGTAATGTCACAGTAGTATTTTACAACTTCTTTAGGTGACGGTGGGTATTTGATTTCAAGGTTATCTAATAGAAGACTCTGCACAACAGTAATTTGTGTAGACTCCTCTTTATTTGGCTTTGTTTTATTGGATAGATAAAAATAGTAGGAAACAATCATCAAAATCATTAAAATTAATAGGATTATTCCTTTTACACCTTTAAATCGACCCATTGGTTACCCCCTGCTGCTTTAGTCTTCTTCAAAAAGTAAATCTGCTGTCTTTCCATCTTTTCCGGCAAAGGAATTTGCAAATATTTTCTTTACATCTTTCATATATTCTTCCGGATGTGTCAGGGAAGGACTGTAATGTGTCAGCCACATTTCACGTACACTGGCCTGTTTTGCCAGTTCCGCTGCCTCATAAAATGTCATGTGCTTATGGTCTTTTGCTTTTTCTAATTTATCGGGTTCTCCATACATGCCCTCGCAAATAAATAAATCTGCTTCTTTGGCATTTTTAACAATACTCTCTGTTGGTCTGGTATCCGTACAATAGGTCAGCTTCAATCCTTTCCTCGGACTACCCAAAATCATCTCCGGTGTAAATGTTTTACCCTCGCAGATGACTTCTTCTCCTTTTTGTAATTTATTCCAATAGCGTTTCTCTATGCCGAGTGCAACTGCTTTTTCTACCTGGAACTTACCTATCCGTTCTATGACGATATTATAGCCATAGCACATTACATTATGATTAACTCTGAACGCTTCAATACGAAAACCATCAAATAGAAAAATATGTTCCGGCTCCGTGATTTCAATACAATTCAACATAAAAGGAAGCTCCGGTGCAATTACGCGTAATGCATTTACTACGCGGGTCAATCCCTTTGGTCCAATCAGAGTGAGGGGTTCTGTACGCTCTGCATTTCCCATGGTCAAAAGCATGCCAGGTAAGCCACTAATATGATCTGCATGAAAATGCGTAAAACAAATTATGTCAATCGGTTTCGGGCTCCAGCCTTTTTCTTTCATGGCTATCTGGGTACCTTCCCCACAATCTATTAAAATATTCTTACCATTGTATCTTGTCATTAATGCGGTAAGCCATCGGTATGGAAGCGGCATCATTCCACCAGTTCCTAGTAAGCATACTTCTAACATGCACTGCCCTCATATCTTCTTATTTTTGCGTATTGAGATTCGCTATTTTATAAAAATTCTTTTATTTCTTCCTGTTCAACAGGAATTTGAAATTGATTTATAAATTTTTCATAGCAGGATTCACATAAATCAAATTTCTCTGCTATTCCATCTTTGGTTGAAAAGTATCCAAAACGTTGTTCTAAACTACAACAGCCTTCTTTAATAATACTATTCTCCACCTTTAGATGCCTCTGGCACATATTGCAAATTACTTCGGTCAATTCCTGTTGTTCTGAATAAATACGCATCATTTTCCTCCTAGGTTCCTTTGTTACAAGTTACTATCTTCCTATAACACTTTGTCATGCCTTCATTATACGCATTGTCCTGCGTTAAACCTAGTGGTAATTCTTGCTATTACCGTCATTTTACCTTTTGCAACCTAACGTTTCCACATGATGACTGCATCTTCACATGGCTTTTCATAAAAATTTTTACGCATGCCTTCCGCCCGAAATCCAATCTTTTCATATACATGAATCGCCGGTGCATTGCTTTCCCGCACTTCCAGAGTAAACGCTTCTACCCCCATCTGTTCACCATCTTTCATGAGTTTGCATAACATATTGAGTCCAATTCCTTTATTTCGATATTCTGGACGCATAACCACATTGGTTATTTCTCCTTCTCCAACAATGTTGCGCAAACCACAGCTTCCGATGATTTTATCATCCTCTTCTGCAACTATATAATGTGCATAATCTGCCTCTATCATTTCTAAAAAAGCATCACTAGACCACGGCATGGAAAATGTTTCTTCTTCTATTTTGGATACTTCCTGAATATCTTTTACTTCCATTTCCCTAAATTGTATCATATTTAGCTCCCATTTGCGAACTTTGGTCGCTCTATTTTTCTTTTTCTATTCTCTCACGTTCGGCTTGTGACAAGCGTAAATATTCCGGTTCATGTTCCTCTGCTGACTGTATCTTACCCTGCTCGTAATAAATCTGGGCAAGTGCTGCTATTGATGCAGCGCTTTGCCTATTTCTATGTGCAGGAGCCAAATGATATGGTATTTTTAATTCTGTTTTCATTGTTTCTGCAAATACCGGTATTCCATCCCCTACAAAGATTACTTTACGCTGCAATTCATTTAATTTTACTATCAGTTCTTCCATTGTAATCGCACACTGCGGTACGATGGTCTGCAGATGATAGGAAATCGGCATATTCTCTGTCCCTACTTTCATTGCATCTTCTGAAAATTCAAAAATCCCGGTATAAACCTGTCCACGCCTGGCATCCATAATTGGACAAACCAACTCGTCCGTTCCATACATGTTATATGCCAGTCCCTCTATGGTAGGCACACCAATTAATGGTTTCTGTAAGGCAAAGCCCAGACCTTTTGCCGTTGCAGAACCAATGCGCAGCCCAGTAAAGGACCCCGGTCCTGCTGCAACTGCTATGGCATCTATCGTGGATAAGTCCAGTTCTACCATTTTGGTGATTTCATCCAGCATGGGTAATAAAGTCTGGGAATGTGTCTTTTTGTATTGTATGGTATATTCTGCTATTAAATTTTCATCTTCCATAATGGCAACCGATGCCACTAATCCCGAGCTGTCTAATGCTGCTATCTTCATTTTATTGACCTTTCATTTCCTGAATCGTAATTTTACGATAATCAAATCCTTTTTTCAAGTCTTTTTCGATTGTAATTTCCCGATACGTATCCGGTAAAATATCCATTATGAGCTTCGCCCATTCAATGAAGCAGATTCCCTCTCCATAAAAATAGTCTTCATATCCAATCTCATCCATTTCCTCTATATCGCCAATGCGATATACATCGAAATGATAAAAAGGCAGCCGTCCCTCTTCATATACCTGCACAATCGTAAAGGTTGGACTGCAGATTGATTCTTCTATACCCAGACCCTTTGCAACCCCTTGTGTCAATACCGTCTTACCAACACCCAAATCTCCGTTCAAGGTATAGACCTCGCCTTTTTGTGCCTTTTCACCTAATTCTTTTCCTATTGCAAAGGTTTCCTCTGCACTCCATGTCTCTATAATCATTCAAATAATGCCTTTCTGAACCTACCGCTTTATGCTTTGATTTTCACTTTATTCGGTGGCATATGTGTGGATATCATTTCAATAATTGCCGGTATCTTCTCTCCCAGTTCTCTTTTGGGAAAAATAGATGCATTTACCTTTGAGGTATATAGAATAATGCTCTTTTGCGTGGATACAGCTTTTACCATATCACTCCATGCCTGCTGCTGCACGGCATCCCCCTGCGATATCTCCACTCCAGCATCTGTCATCTTGAAGTGAAGCGGTTCCTTAAAAGCAGGGTTACCTGCTGCCTGCTGCTGCGATTTCAGAAATAATGTCCAAGGTAAATATAGAATTACTACGACACCAATAATCGCAGAAATAAATCCACCATTTATCACAAAGTTTGCAATCAGTAAAATCCCTACTATCGTACCTAATATTCCACTAAGCCCAGAATAAGTGTGGCGTAACATATAATCATATAAATCTCCTGCTTTAATCTTTACGTCAAATTCAACTTCCATTTTCCTGTCTCCCGCCTATTCCAATGCTATATTCGTTTTCCGTTATATAAAAGAGCACCTACAGAGTAGGTGCTCTTAATCTTTATTATACTTAAAAATGAACAAAGTGCAAGTGCTTGTTATTCATGACGTAATGCTTCAATCGGACTTAATTTGGCAGCTTTCTTTGCTGGATAGATACCAAAGAAGATACCAACGCCGGAAGAAAACAGGGTCGCAACCAAAATCGTAGACAGCCGAACATCTGCATGGAATCCAATGGCGGAGCATACTGCATAGGCTCCTGCGGTACCAATGGCGATTCCGATTATGCCACCAAGCAATGTAATGATGGCTGATTCTGAAAGGAACTGGGTTAAAATAGAACGTGTTCTTGCACCCAGCGCTTTTCTAATACCAATTTCCCTGGTTCGCTCGGTAACGGATACTAACATGATGTTCATAACTCCGATACCACCAACTAATAAGGAAATGGCAGCTACAAATACAACAAAAATCGTAATCGTACCAAGTATGGTGTTAATTTGCGACATTTGATCCTGAAAGGTCTGCATCTGGAACATATTTTCTCCACGTACATTATGTCTTGCTTCCATCAAACGGATGCTGTCCTTTGCTACCTGAGAGGCATTTTCCGGTGTGTCTGCTCCGATATAGAATCCGGTAAACCCTTCCACATAGAATCCATATGAGGCACCCATTACCGTAATTGGCATTTCTACCATCAGCATTTCGTTTGCTCCCATCATATTCATAAGGGAAGACTGGCTATCCGCTCTAACTCCAATGATGTTTAAAGTCTGTGACACATTGTACATGGATACTTCCATATCCATTCCTACTACATTTGTTGTTCCAAATAATTTTCTGGCGGTAGCTTCTGTAATAATACAGACTTTTCTGGCAGACTCATATTCGTCTTTGCTAAAGTATCTGCCCTTGATAATCTTATCGTTCGTATAGAATTCCAGCCAGTCATTTCCACCTATTGCATAGCCATCAAAATTTCCTTTTCTGCCTGATGCCATACAGTTCATCTGATAACAGGGTGTTACACCCTTTACATGCGCTACTTTTTCTTCAATTGCATCAAAATCATCCTGTGTGAATTCCATATTTATTTTATTTTTATTTGAATCAATCATTAAGTATGATAAACCACCCTGCATTTCTGTTAATTCATCATTAATCTGACCTTTAACTCCATTACCAATCGAAATAATCATAATAACAGAAGAAATACCAATGATAATTCCAAGCATGGTTAAAATAGAGCGGCCTCGATTGCTCTTTATATTCATAATCGCAATCTTAATATATTCCCAAATCTTAGACATGTCTATTCCCATCTGCGTGCTTTAGCACGCGTACAATTTATCTGCGACCCTATTTTGCTGCTGTTGTTGATGCTTCTTCCGTGTTCGTTGCAGTTACCTTGCTTCCTTCCATTACGCCTGTCGGTAATGTTGCGATAATCTGGTCACCTTCCTGCAATCCATCTTTGATTTCTGTATAATCATCGGAAGAAATGCCTATGGTAACGATTCTTTTTTCCACAAGACCTTCACTATTAATAATGTAGCAGAAATCTCCATCATTATCCGCATTCACAGCTTCAATCGGAGCAATGATGACATCTTTTGCCTCTTTGGTATGAATCACTACCTTCGCTTCTATTCCTAAGCAAATCTTAGAATCTCCATCTTCAATATGTACTTCAACCGTTACCATAGGTGTGCCTGCAGCATTCGGAAGTGCAACACTGTTAATCTTGCTGACAACACCTGTATATGCATTACCATTAATAGTAATGTCTGCCTTTTGTCCTTCTGCCAGCATTTCCAAATCATACTTGGATACGGAAAGTTCTACTTTTACATTTTTATTACTTTCCAGTGTCAAAAGCTCTGTACCATCAATCGCAGGGCCACCAGCGACTACACCAACTTTCGTAATAACACCGTCAAAATCTGCTACAATACCCTTTTTCGCTTCTTCCAATACACGTGCTGCATTTTCTGCTACCGCCTGACTCGCTTCGCTTGTCAGCTCTGCTGATTTTAGTGTTGCTCCATTTTTAATGGAACCCTCTGCTCTTGATTGAAAGGTTCTTGCTTCATTGTAGGCTATTTCCAAATCGGAATAATCATTTTTTGCCTTTATAAGAATATCTTCCCGATTATCCTTGGTCTTATAATCTTCCAATTTGCTTAATTCATTTCCTACACGTGCCACTTCATTATTATAATCTGCAATTAACTTCTGAAAGTTATCTCTTTGTTTCGTTTCCAGGTCTTCCTTGGTCAGCTCGTAGTTGAAATTGTTAATACTTCTGTTTAAGCTATATTGCTGATTATATAAATCCGCTCTTTTCTTAATCTTTTCATCACTAATGCTATCCTCTAAGCTCTTTACATATTCTTTTTGGAGTGCCATTAATGCCTGGTAATTTTGAATATCCGTTACAGATTTTGCAAGCATCTCCTGATATTTTGCATTTTCCTGTGCTTCTCCCTGATAGGAAAATGCACTTGATTGCCCATTCAAAATAACCTGTTTACTGTTTGCTTCCAAATCAGCAATATCGTAGGTCAGCAGCTGGTCACCTGCTTTTACCGTATCACCCAGTTCTACATTTACATCCTGCACATTTGTTTTCGTGGTTGCATCTGAGAAATAAGTTCTTGTAATTTCACTCTTTACAGTTCCACTGGTATCAATAGAGGAGCTTACTGTTCCTTTCGTTGCTGCTATTGTTTCTACCGAAACACCTGCTGATTTCGCCATAGAACTACTGATAATAAAAAATCCACCAATAACAACTATAATTCCTCCGATAACGCTTAAGCGTATTACTTTCTTTTTCTTCTTTGCATCCATTTTCTTTTTTGCAGGTTTCATTTCCAAACCATTCTCTTCGATTACTGCATTCAACCCTTTTACTTTTCGTTCTCTTAATTTCATCTTCACTCTGCCCTCTTATAATTCCTCTCTCATAAAATCAGCTTCTACTTTACCATCTTTTATTTTGATAACTCTCTTTGCCTGTGCGGCAATCTCATCATCATGTGTGATTAAGATTACCGTGCGTCCCTCCTCATGCAGCTCCCTTAAGATTCCCATAATTTCTCTGGTCGATGCCGAGTCCAGATTACCGGTAGGTTCATCTGCCAGAATAACCGGAGGTGCCTGTGCAATCGCCCTCGCAATTGCCACCCTTTGTTGTTGTCCACCGGACATTTCTGCCGGTTTATGTGTCATTCGTTTTGCAAGTCCTACCTTATCCAGAGCTTTGATAGACAATTCATGTCTTTCTCTTTTTGACAGCCCGCGGTAAATCAGTGGTAGTTCCACATTTTCATATGCTGTCAGATTTTGAATCAGATTAAATCCCTGAAAGATAAATCCAATTTCTATATTACGGATATCCGACAGCTCATCATCGCTCAGTGCAGACACATCTTTTCCATGAAGGAAATAGCTTCCACTCGTCGGAATATCCAAACACCCTAGCATATTCATAAGCGTCGATTTCCCAGAACCTGAATGCCCTATAATAGCGACAAATTCTTTTTCCTTAATCGTGACATCCACATGATCCAATGCCCTTACTTCATTTTCCCCTGGATTATATACTTTGCACATATCCTGAATTTCAATTAATGTTTCCATGTTTCTATATTCCCCTCAATTGTTTTGCTGTATTATTGTATTACTCTGGTAGTACAATAATACATTTATTACTATTTGTCAATAACTCTTTCTATTTATTAAAACGTATGATTGTTAACATTTACTTCACTTTATGATTAATTTTTTATTAATACGTATAAAAAAGAGGAACGAATCCGCTCATTTCAAATGGATTACTTTCCTCTTTTCTGATTCCTGTCCTTTATTTCCTAATTATCTCTTGAAAACAGGACTTATTTTCTTATATAAAAGTGCGGTAATTATGGATACTATGAAACCTTTTAACAAATTAAACGGTGCAACCGCAAATAGTACAAATGTGGTAAGGTCCGTAATCGCTGCGTTTACACTCGTTCCCATTCCCACAAGAACTTCCATTGGCATTTGAAATGCCTTTGAATATGCGGGAAGCAAAACAAATGCATTTAACAGGCTTCCGATAATTGTCATAACCAGAATTCCTACACCCATACCGATTAGAGCACTATTTCTGCTTTTCTTTTTCTTATAAATAATCCCTGCTGGCACGACCAGACCACAGCCAATGAAAAAGTTTGCCATTTCTCCTACGCCTGCTGTAATCGTACCATTTAGTACAAAATTTAATAAAATCTTGATTAATTCAATAAAAGCTCCCGCAAGAGGTCCCATGGCAAAACTTCCGACAAGTACTGCTACCTCGCTTAAATCAATTTCATAAAAGCTCGGTGCAAACCATAGGGGAATTTCGAAAAGCATCAGTATGGTTGCCACTGCACCAAGCATTGCAATTTGTATCATGTGTTTCACGTTCATTTTTTTGTTCATTTTTTTCTCTCCTTTTGTGTAACAAGGAAATTCTTCCAGCACTTTGTCCTTACTCATACAAAAATGCCCCGCATAAAAATACGGGGCATGACAAATACATTGCTGTTTTTCTTCTATCATCCAGACTTTACTGTCGGTTTTGGAATTGAGTGAAACTCGCACCAAATCAGCTGCTTTCGCAGGTCGCGGACTATACCGCCGGTAGGGAATCACACCCTGCCCCGAAGAATTTTCTTATTTCATTTTATTTTCAATTTTTTAAATCCTATTTATCATAAACTGTACTTTATGATTTGTCAAGTAGGCTGTTCGTCTACTTAATTTATTGTTACCACTGTTGTATTTCCTATTTATTACCTTTCTCGTTCAGTTTCATCGTTAAGGCAATACGTTTCTTCGCCACATCGACATCCAATACTTTAACATCTACAATATCGCCAACGCTGACTGCTTCCAATGGATGCTTGATAAAGCGGTCGGTAATCTGTGAGATGTGAACTAGCCCGTCCTGATGTACTCCAATGTCTACAAAAGCCCCAAAATCAATAACATTACGCACAGTTCCTTTTAAAATCATGCCCGGCTTCAAATCTTTCATATCCAGAACGTCGCTTCTGAGAATTGGCGCCGGCATATCGTCACGCGGGTCTCTGGCTGGTTTTTCCAATTCCTTCAAAATATCAGTCAGTGTGATTTCACCAATTCCTAATTCCTCTGCCATTTTTTTCTTGTCCTTGATCTTCTTTTCAAGTCCACCTATTTGATTTTCTTTTGTTGCTGTTGTATTCGTATTATTTTCCTCTGTCTGCATGGTTATTCCACCCATAGCTGCTGCCATAGCTCGTCCCATTGCCGTATTGGTATTGCGAATAACCACCTTTTGCTGCTGTGGTTTCTCTTCCTTTGCCGGTGCCTTTTTGGCTGTCTTTTTCTCAAGTGAAGCCTTTTTCTGTGCCTCACGGACGTCTTCCATTGTAAGCCCCATCTTGTCCAGTAATTTCTTACATGCATCATAGGACTCTGGATGTACGCTCGTGGCATCCAATGGATTCCTGCCATCCTTAATTCGCATAAATCCGGCACATTGTTCATACGCCTTCGGTCCGAGTTTTGGCACCTTTAATAATTGTGAACGGCTGGTAAAACGACCATTCTGCTCTCTATAATCTACGATATTCTTTGCAATTACTTTGGAAATACCAGAAATATATTCTAAAAGTGATGCCGACGCCGTATTCAAATCTACACCCACTTTATTTACACTGTCTTCTACAACACCAGAAAGCGCTTCGCCTAATTTCTTCTGGTTCATATCATGCTGATACTGACCGACACCAATAGACTGTGGGTCAATCTTTACTAGCTCCGGCAGGGGATCCTGAAGTCTTCTCGCAATGGAAGCTGCACTTCGTTGTCCCACATCGAAATTTGGGAATTCCTCTGTTGCAAGTTTGCTGGCAGAATAAACCGATGCTCCTGCTTCGTTTACGATGACATACTGCATTGGTGTGTCTAATTCTTTAATTAGATCCACAATGACCTGTTCGGATTCCCGTGATGCAGTACCATTTCCTACTGATATTAATGAAACATTATATTTTTTTATTAACTTTTTTAATTCTATTTTTGCCTCTGCAACTTTATTCTGTGGCGCGGTAGGGAAAATAACCTTGGTATCCAATACCTTTCCTGTTTCATCGACAACAGCTAATTTGCAGCCGGTACGGAAAGCAGGGTCCCATCCTAGTACTACTTTACCAGCGATTGGAGGCTGTAATAATAATTGTTCCAGATTTTTACCAAAGACGCTGATTGCTCCATCTTCTGCTTTCTCGGTCAAGTCGTTTCGAAGTTCACGTTCAATCGCAGGTGCAATCAGTCTTGTATAGCTGTCTCTGATTACTTCCTGTAAAACCGGCATCGTAATCGGATTCTCTTTAGTAATTACCTTTTTCTCTAAAAACATGTAAATGCGTTCGACTGGTGCCTCTATTTTTACCGTTAAAACTTTTTCCTTTTCTCCACGATTTAATGCCAGTGTCCTGTGTCCAGCTACTTTTTTAATCGGTTCCTCATACTCATAGTACATTTCGTACACACTTTCCTGCTTACTGTCTTTTGCAGTGCTGAGGATTTTTCCTTCCTCCATCGTTGCAGTACGAATATAACTTCTATAATCTGCTTCATCGGAAATACTTTCTGCAATAATATCCATGGCACCCTGTATTGCTTCCGCTACCGTCTTTACTTCTTTTTCTTCATTTACATAACTTTCTGCTTCTTTTTCAAGCGGAACAGACGTTTCCTGTGCCAGAATAAGGTCTGCAAGTCCCTGTAGTCCTTTTTCCTTTGCAATACTTGCTCTTGTCTTTCTCTTTTGGCGATAGGGTCTGTACAAATCTTCTACCACTACCATTGTCTGTGCTTCGAGAATCTGTTTTTTCAATTCCTCTGTCAATTTTCCCTGTTCTTCTATGCTTCCAAGAACCTGCTGTTTTTTATCTTCCAGATTGCGAAGATAGGTTAGTCTTTCAAACAGATTACGTAATACCTCATCATTTAAAGAGCCTGTTACCTCTTTACGATATCTGGAAATAAAGGGAATCGTATTCCCTTCATCAATCAATTTCACAGCGGCTTCCACCTGCCATTTTTCTACTTGTAATTCTTCCTTTAATTTTAAAATAATATCCATAAATATGATTAACTCCTATTTTCCTTATTCATAATTGTTCATAATTTTCATGACACTCTTTTTATTATAGAATAAACAGCCCACTCATTTCAAGAAGGATTTGAAATATTGTTGTCGAAGTGGTACACTACGAATATATAACCTGTCTTTGGTATCAGACTTATAAAAATGGTGATAACTCAAATTAAAGTAAAAGCTGTTGCAGAATCTGCAGCAGCTTTTTTGATACCTAAAATTTATGATGCATTATTGTATTGATTTGT
>JAQUYA010000075.1 GCA_028692055.1 Lachnospiraceae bacterium
TATTATGCATTTAATACGGCAGAGCAGGCGGGAGCAGAGCATTTGGCAGCAATTGGTTCTTTCCTGGCACAGAGATATTCCAATACTGGACACGGTAAAGTGGATAACTGGGTTATTGGAAATGAAGTAACTGCGAGAACTCAATGGAACTATATTGCATATATGGACAATAACACCTATGCAGCAGAATATGCAAAAGCAATCCGTCTTTTCTACAATGCAATCAAGAGTGAAAATGGACAGGCAAATGTATATGTATCCATTGACCAGCAATGGGACAGAAACAGAAATGACCCGGGCAACTACGATGGCAGAGATTTATTGGTGGCTTTAAATGCAAGCATTGTATCACAGGGAAATATCGATTGGGGTGTAGCTTGTCATCCACATCCGGTACCACTTACCAATGCAAATTTCTGGGCTAATAATGCGTACTACAAGAACCTTGTAAAACACTCTACGAATTCTCCATTCCTAACCATGGAAAATATTGAAGTATTAACTGATTTCTTATGTGATGCATCTATGCTTTCACCATATGGGGTGCGTTCCGTTATCTGCAGTGAAGTTGGATATCCGGCAGCACAGGGTGAACAGGCACAGGCAGCAGCGGTTGCTTTTGGATATACGGCAGCAGCAAGCAATCAACATATAGATGCCTTTATTCTTACCAGAGAAACAGACACGGCAGCAGAAATCGCACAGGGTTTACCACATGGACTTACCAGCTTGGATGGTTCTAAGAGATTAGCTTATGAATATTATAAAAACATTGATGGACCAAATGCAGCAGCTTATATCGGTAATGCAAGTGCAATCGTAGGAACCAATATTACTGCATGGATTTCTCCGCGATAGACAATCTGAGAGGTATTATATTTTACGGAGGAAAATTGTGAAACAGTTTTGTTTAAATCAAAAGTCAGGAATTTTGCATGAAACAGATAAACAAGAAAAACTTGTCCCCGGGGAAGATGCAGCCGTTTTACTTATGAATTTGCAAGAATTTAAGAATATGAAAGAACAATATTTCCATAAAAGTAATTTGATTCATAGTTTGGAATCACTACAATATTGTAAAATCGAAAATTTTAGTGACTGCACCCAGGGAACTATGATGATACCAAAGGTAAGTATTAAAAAAATGGAGTTGTTTACTTTTGGCTATTATCTTAGAGAAAACATTCTTATCATAATAGAAGAAAAGGAAAATATCGAGAAAATATTACAGGATATGACAAATGATTCTTTTGGAGAATGTTCTCTGTATCAACTATTACTTTTCATTTTTGAATATTTTTTAAAAGATGATGTAATTTACCTGCAACATATTGAAAAACAACTGGAGTCATTGGAAGAACATTTATTGAAAGAAATTCCCGAAAATATATATGAAATATTAATGGAGTATCGGAAAAAAATGTCTATACTGCATTCTTATTATGAGCAGCTAATGAATGTTGGCGATACAGTACAGGACAAGGTAATAAAACCATTATCAGCTCAGGAGCAAATAGCATGGCAGCGTTTTTCAAATCGGGTAGAACGACTTCACAATCATGTGGAAATGTTACGGGAATATCTGATTCAGATTAGAGAACTGTATCAGGCAATGATAGGAGAGAAGCAGAATAAGGTTATGACATTCCTGACGATTGTTACTACTATTTTTATGCCTCTCACCCTGATTGCCGGCTGGTATGGTATGAATTTTCCCAATATGCCGGAATTTGCATATCCGTATGCGTATCTCATTGTTATAACAATTAGTATTCTGATTATAATTTTAGAGATTATTTATTTTAAACATAAAAAGATGATATAAAAGTAGTAGTGGTATGGTATAAGTAAATAGAAATCATAGTTGGGAAATAAAAGTATGAGAGACGGATTTGAAAACAGAAGAAGACAACAACATAAAAATAAAACTATATGGCATACATGCAGAAACTATTTTGCAATAGGACTATTATTTTTAGGAATTACTGGTATTTCTAATATTGTTCATGCCGAAACGAAAGCCCTTCCGGTTTACATAACTGCAATGGAACAAAAAGTAGTTTATGTAGGACCGGGTAAAGAGTATAATCCGATTGGATATCAGGAGAAGGACAAGATAGCAATTGTCTATGCTTTGACGGAGAACCAATGGTATCAGATCTATTATAAGGGAACGGTTGGATATATTAGTCCGGAGCATGTGAAACTATATACAGGTGGAGATGGAAGCATTACAGCTGCACCGTGGAAGCTGCAGGGGATTCCTATTGTCATGAATGCGCTTGGGGATAGTATTACAGAGGGTGAGAAATTAAGTTCGCAGAAGCAAACCTATGCGAATTTGCTGGCAGATAAAATGGGAGCCGTTGTTATCAATAATTACGGATTGGGTGGTTCCTGTCTGGCAGGCATTCATCCCGACCGATTGCTGGATCGTTATACGCAGATGGCTCCAAACGCAAATCTGATTTTAATTATGGCGGGCACGAATGATTATGGTTTTGATACGGCGCTTGGAGTCATGGGGGATCGGACGCAGGAAACCTTTTATGGAGGACTGAATCTGTTAATGTGTGGTCTGCAGCAAATGTATCCGAATGCGGAGATTGTATTTGCTACACCCTTAAAGAGAGAGAAAGGAACAAAACCCAATAAATATGGAAATACGCTGGAGCAATATGCACAGGCGGTAATCAGTATGGCTAATTTTTATAATATGCGTGTGATCGATGTTTATTCACCGGCAAGTCTAAACTTTGCGGGTCAAAAATCAACATATATGGCTGATGGCATTCATCCGAATGCAAAAGCTCATGCAATTTTGGCAGATTATATGTACCGGCATTTGACTATAATTAATGGGTAACACAAGCCACGAGGCAATTTTATATCAAGGCAATATCATGTGTTTTAAGAGTCTGTACCAACAGACGGATAGGCGTTTATATGAAAAAAACAGGACAGGGAAGTATAAAATTAAACTTTTTAGAAATGACAGTATTTCCGATATTAGTATTAGGAATTATTATTGTACTGTTTAGCTCCAGCATGTTTTCTAATTCCATGGAGGAGGAAGTAGAAAGTGGACTAAAAAATCTTGGGTTGGCGGTTTTGAATACCTATGATGTTGCCTATCCGGGTGATTATGTCATGCAGTTAAAGGGAGAAAAGGGAATTGAAATATTAAAGGGTGATAAGATCATTAGCAATAATTATAATATCATTGATAAAATAAAAGAGAAAACGGGAATTGATATTACGATTTTTTATCAGGATACGCGTATTCTTACGACAATTTTAGATAGTGAAGGAAATCGAATCATAGCAACTGCGGCGCATCCGATGATTCTTCAGGAGGTTTATGAGGAGCAAAAAGAATGTTTCTATAATAATGCAGCTATCGGTGGAATAGAATATTTTGCCTACTATGCACCCATTTATAATGCAGATGGGGCATGTATAGGCATGATTGCAGCAGCGAAGCCGGCAAAAAAAGTGACCGCAATGATAAGCAAATCGGTATTTTTAATTATTGTTCTGGCGGTGATTGCAATGATGGTTACTAGTGCGATTTGTATAGGCTTTACGAATCGAATTGTAGAAATCATACAGGAGATCAAAGCGTTTCTAAGCAGCGTATCCAGTGGAAATCTTACTTCAAAGCTGGATGCAAAGGTGCTGGAACGAAACGATGAATTTGGTGAAATGGGGCGCTCTACCGTACATATGCAAAAAGCATTGCGTGTTTTGATTGAGCAGGATACCTTAACCAAATTATATAACCGTCGCAGCGGTGAAAATAAGATGAAGACCGTTTATCAAAGATCTCAAAATACAGGAGTTCCATTTGCAGTATCCATTGGAGATATTGATTACTTTAAAAAGGTAAACGATACCTATGGTCACGAAGCGGGCGATGCAGTATTGAAAAATATCGCAAATATTTTAAATAAGAATATGCAGGGAAGAGGATATGTAGCCAGATGGGGTGGTGAAGAATTCCTGCTTGTATTTGAAAATGCAACACAAAAGGTTGCAAGAGAGGCTTTGCTTGACATTCTAAATCATATCCGTTCCTCTGAGGTGACTTATGAAGAAGAAAAGATAAAGGTAACCATGACCTTTGGTGTAGTACCAGGTGACTGCACCAAAGAAATGAAAGTATTATTAAAAGAGGCAGATGATAAACTTTACTGGGGAAAAGAGAATGGCCGAAACCAGGTTGCTGAATAATCCCCTTTTGTTCGAATAGGGTTAGGAAATTGTAAATATATGACGATATATAGATTACATGGATGGATTTAGAAAGCTACGGACAGCAAACTTTTAGAAAAAGGTTTTCTGTCCGTTTTTGTGTAATAGGATTCAGGAGTCACAAGGGAGATGCAAATTATGGGAGTAGCAGGAATTGGATATGGCAGTCAGATATATTTTGCCTGTCAAAGTGCAAAAGTACAAAATACACAAGTGGAAAATACGGAAAAAACGCAGGTGAATGTAATAGAGGACGCGTTTGAGTCAGCTTTTGAAAATTTGGCAGATAAAAAAGCTAAGACAGAGGAAACAACAGGAATAACAAGGGGGAGTGTGCGGACAGATAAAGCGGAAGGTGAAAAGAAAGCACCGTATTCTTATCTGGCACAAAATGGAATCGTGGAATATAATGGCACCGTCTTTGTGTGTGATTATGAGCGTAATAGATTATGCTTAGGAGATGTCAGCAATTCAAAGGACTGTATCTCTGTTCCTCTGTCGCAAGGCGGCTGTCTGGTTGTAAACAGAGATAATCTGGAGGATCTCGCAAACGCGATTGAAATGTTTTCACCGGAGGATGTAAGGCGCATTATGTGTGCAATTGCACAGGATAATAAGGAACAGGAGGTGCAGAAGGAAATTGATGATGCAAAGAATAGTATCGGAGAGTCAGCCGATGCAGATGCATCAGAAACCCAATCAAAAAAAGAACTGCTGCAGACGATTTATGACAAAATGGATGAAATCTATAACAAGCTAAAAAATGGGAATACCGAAGAAACCATTCAAATCGGCGGACAGTCCTTCACGAAAGAAGAGTGGGAGAAGATGCTAGAGAAATTTGATGATTTGGAAGAAACAATTCGGGAACAAATAAAAGCAGAAATTCAAAAAAGAATGGAAGCGCAACAAAAGAATACAGAACAGACAGAACAGGAAGGTAGCGAACAGGCTGCAGCGGTGGACACAGAGACGCTTGTGGCAGAAAGTACAAAATGTTCATATCCATCAGAAAATGGAGAACAGGAAAAGACCTGGTATATTACCTGCTATACAGAAGAAGGAATTAGGTGCAGGAAATGTGCCCAGGGAGGCAAATCGGAAGACTTATGGGACATCAATTTCACAGATTCATCCCAATATCAGAAAGTAATGGATTTTCTTGCTGGATTCGATAAAGATGCCAATTTTACGTTCGCAAGCCGGAAGGACTTCTGGGAGGATTTTCTCACTGGGGTGATAGAGGAAGCTGATTTTGAATTCCCGAGTGATTAGTGCAGTTATAGTGAAGGATTTATGCTTTTCGAGGGAAAATATAAAAAAATATAATATTTTTAGGCAGATTAGCCGATGTATATAAATAGAAGTTTATGCTACGGAGAGCGGGTAAAAATCGATGGAACGAATTGCATTGAAAATACAGGCTCTCTTTGTCTTTTTTAGGGAATATTGCAAAGTGGGCGGAAAGGAAGGAAAGCATGAATATATCAGGATTGAGTGTATTTGATGCATATTTTCAGCAAAAATATGTGAGTGCAAATACATCAGCGACGGAAAAGAGTGACGTATTTTCCCAAATTGAAGCAGTATCACCGGTTAACGAGTCGGAAGACAGCAGTCAGGTGAAGACAACGTCGAGTATCAGTGCGTTAGATGCCTACTATGCCTCGAAGTCCAGTATTTCTTTTTCAGATATTTTATCCAAACTGGAAACGGAAGAAAATGCAGATGAGGAAGCAAGTTCACTTGGTATGGAAACGAGTGATGCAGAAGCAGTCATGAATATTAAATTGTCAGATGTAGGAGAAGATGCAAGGCAGAGTGCAAAGGCAATGAATGCCTATGAGGCGAACTTTATGTATGCTTTATAATTTAGCGGAAAGGATGACGCGTAAATGATTAAACTAGTAGTGAGTGATATTGATGGAACACTGGTTCCGGATGGCTCGGATCAAATAAATCCGGAGATTTTTGCAGTTATACGTCAATTAAGACAGAAGGGTGTTGTCTTTGCGGCGGCAAGTGGCAGACAGTTTATCAGCATTAAGAAATTATTTGCACCAATAGCAGAAGAAATATATTATATTACGGACGGCGGAAGCGTCGTCCGTAATTGTGATGATATTTATAGCAGTAAGGTAATCACGCAGGAAACGGTAAAGGAAATGGCAGCAGATATTATTGCGATTCCGGGCTGCGAGGTCATGTTATGCGGCAAGAAATGCGTATATGTACTTGATCAGACATCGGAAATGTCACGCTGGCTGCGTAATTCCTATCATTTTGATGTAAAGGAAATACCAGGACTGGATACGCAAATTGATGATGAGATAGTCAAAGTGTCGTTATATCACGTGAATGATGCAGAAAATAAGGCAAAACCTTTTTTTACTCCAAAATGGGGAAAAGAATATCAACTGAGCTGTGCAGGCAAAATGTGGATAGACTGTTCAGATAAGTCTGCAAATAAAGGGACTGCACTTCGTGTTTTACAGAAAAAACTGAATGTACTGCCAAGGGAAACAATGGCATTTGGTGATAATATAAATGATATGGAAATGTTAGCATTGGCAGAATATAGTGTAGCAATTGGCAATGCCAGAGCGGAAGTGAAGAACGTAGTAAAGTATATTGCAGATACGAATGAAAATGACGGTGTATTGAAGGAATTGAAGAAATTATTGTATTCGATATCGTAGCTATATAAACTGGGAGGAAAGAAGAATGGAGAAAAGAAAGAAATATACCGCGATAAGGGCATTGACCCATAACCCATTTCTAAATTTATATGAAATGGATGCATTGACCTATTCGGGGAAACCATTCCATTATTATTTTGTATCTCGGAAAAAAGCAGAGGAAATAGAAATCCTGTCTAAGGAGCATGCGGCAGATGGAGCCATGATTTATGCGGTATTAAAGGAAGATACGGAAAAGCTGGTTATGATTCGGCAATACCGTTATCCAATGGACAGCTATTTCTATGAATTTCCGGCTGGCTTAATTGAAAAAGGTGAAACGGCAAAGCAGGCAGCGGTGCGGGAGTTAAAGGAAGAAACCGGATTTGATTTTGAACCCTATGAAGGTGGCAATGTATGTGCAAGAAAGTTGCTTTATATGGGACCGGGATTTACAGATGAAAGTAACCAGACGGTATTCGGTTATGTAAGTGGAACTGCAACAAAGCAATTTCAGGAGGATACAGAGAGCATCCAGGTATGCATCGTAGATAAAGCAGAAGCAAAGCGCATCCTACAGGAAGAAAAAGTGACCATGCGCGGTGCATTTATGCTCCTCCATTTCCTGCAGACCCAAAAAGAGAATCCATTTTCATTCCTGAACTTCTGATTTTGCTACTATCACGGCGGGTTATGTAAGATAGTAAATAAAATAATATTATATAAATGCACACAAAACGCACATATTAAAAAGAAATAATATGTGCGTTTTGTGTTGACTTTCTGCATATTTTAGTTATAATAAACTTAATAAAAGATTAAAAAGTGTGGCTGGAGTATAAGAATTGTATGCGTGTTGAAGTGCGCAGATAGGAGTAAAGTTGAAAAAGGTAACGATTCTGGATATTGCGAATGAATTAAAACTTTGCCGTAATACAGTTGCAAAGGCATTAAATGATGGACCGGTGGCTTATGAAACGCGTATGGAAGTGGTGCAGAAGGCACATGAAATGGGTTACTCGAAATTAAGGCAGGAACTGATAGAAGAATTTATTTATAAGGAACAGGAAGGCAACAAAGGTGTTATTCTGGTTCTTTTCACGCTCGCGGAATCAAAATTCTGGAATGAACTTTTAGCGGGAGTAAGTGATGAGATTAATGATAATCGTTATCGTATGCAGCTGTATATTGTGAATCAATCGGATTATTGTTCAGGCGAGGAAACATTAAAGCTAATTGAACCGGATGTAAAGGGAATTATTCTTCTGTGTGGATTTCCGGATAAATTTGTAAAGGGGATTAGCAAAGCAAATTTACCGATTACCTTTTTTAATGCACCGGTAGAGGTAAAAGAGTGCTTGCGTTATGGAAATGTAGTGTCTCTGGAAGCGTGTTATGCGGTGGGCAAACTGGTGGAAAAGGTGATTCAGGAAGGAAAGAAACAATTTGGCTTTATTGGTTATTCGGAAGGCTCTGCCAATATTGATGAAAGACTGCAGGGGATGCTGCAAATGCTGCGGAAATATAAGATCGAGGCAGACCAGCGGCTGTTATTTACACGTTATAGAGAGGACTGCTACTTTAATTATAAGGTAGTGGAAGAGGTCATACAGGAGATGCCTTATATTCCGGAGGTAATCGTATGCGCCAATGATGATATTGCGAAATATGTGGCAACGGCATTGATGAAAAGGAGTATGGACTTGGCAATCCGTACGACTCTGATTGGATTTGATAATACAATAGAAGGGGAATTTTTTAAACAGGATATTTTGACGGTAGAGGTACGGAAGGAAGAAGTAGGAAGAAGGATTGTGAGAACTACGATAGAGCAGATTGAACACCCACAGCTGGATCATGTAATCAATACGGTGGCAACCTACCCGATATTAAAAACGGATAAATAGAGTAAAAATATATGGAACAGCTGAAAGGAAAGAAGAGTGAAAAAACAAACATTAAATGGAATCTGGCTGATGAAAGAATGCAGCTCGGATAAAAACGAAATGAATATCACAGTACCAGGCTCGGTACTTTCTGGCTTATTAGAAAATCATGCAATAGAAGACCCATACTATCGGGATAATGAATATGCGGCGAGAGAATTATTTTGGAAGGATTATGAATTTGAACGCACATTTGTGGTAACAGAGGAGTTGTTACAGGAAACAAAGGTGGAGCTGGTTTGTTATGGACTGGATACGTTGACCGAGATTTATGTAAACAATGAACTTTTGGCGGAAACGAATAATATGCATCGCACCTACCGTATTGATGTGAAGAATATGCTAAAAGTGGGAGAAAATAATATTCGTATTTTGTTTAAGTCGACACTACAGTATATCAAAGATTATAAATACGAAGAAAATAAAAAAATTAAATTTGTATCCTGTGGTGTAATGGAAGGAAACCAGTTGATTCGTAAAGCGCATTCCATGTTTGGCTGGGATTGGGGCGCACAGCTGCCGGATGCGGGAATCTTTCGGGATATTGAACTGGAAGCATATTCGGAGGCAGCTTTTGAGGATATTCGTATTGACCAGTTACATAGTGAAAATACAGTGAAATTGTCTCTTCATACAAAGCTTCAAATGCTCGAGGAAAAAGCTTATATGATTCAGGTGCGTGCTTTAAACCCGGAAGGCGAAGTAATTAGCAATGAGTCCAGCCAGGCAAAACAGGCAGATACATTGCAGGAACTTACGATTCATAATCCCAAATTATGGTGGCCGAATGGGTTTGGAGAGCAGCCTCTTTATACGATTCAAATCGAACTTTTGAGCGATGAAAGGGTGATTGACCAGAAGGAATATACCATTGGCTTACGTACGTTAACAGTGAGTCAGGAAAAAGATGAATGGGGCTCTGAATTTTCTTTTCAGATTAATGGGGTTAAGATTTTCACAAAGGGTGCTAATTATATTCCAGAGGACTGTATTTATTCCCGGATAACGGCAGAAAGAATCGAATATTTAGTAAAATCCAGTGTAAGGGCTAACTACAACTGCCTGCGCGTATGGGGGGGCGGTTATTATCCGTCGGATATGTTCTATCAACTATGTGACCAATATGGACTGATTGTATGGCAGGATTTGATGTATGCATGTAATGTATATGATGTTACGGAAGAATTTGAGGAATCCATTGTAAAGGAAACCATCGATAATATAAAGAGGTTACGTCACCACGCATGTCTTGGTATGTGGTGTGGAAATAATGAAATTGAGTCGGCGTGGCGCAATTGGGGTGGTTTTCAGGAGGAATCCGATTATCTGAGGGCAGATTACGTGAAGCAGTTCGAATATTTGCTGCCAAAAGCAGTAAAGCAAACAGATAATACGACATTTTTCTGGCCGTCATCACCATCTTCGGGAGGCTGCTTCGATGACCCGGATAGCGAGAACCGGGGTGATACACATTACTGGTCTGTATGGCATGGATTATTACCATTTAGTGATTACCAAAACCATTACTTCCGTTTTTGCTCGGAGTTCGGTTTTCAATCGTTTCCATCCTTAAAGACAGTAGAAACCTTTACAAAGGAAGAAGACCGTAATATTTTTTCAAGGGTCATGGAAAGTCATCAAAAAAATGATGCTGCAAACGGAAAAATACTGTATTATTTATCCGAAAATTTCTATTATCCAAAGGATTTTGATAATCTACTTTATGTATCACAGATACTACAGGGGGTCGCTATAAAGAGCGGTGTAGAGCATTTTCGAAGAAACAGAGGACGCTGTATGGGAAGTCTGTACTGGCAGATAAATGACAACTGGCCAGTGGCTTCCTGGTCAAGCATCGATTATTTTGGACGCTGGAAGGCCCTGCATTATATGGCAAAGAACTTTTATGCGCCGATTGCAGCCAGTCTGGTGCGCCATGAGAATGAAATAGAAGTTCATATTCAAAATGAAAGTCTACAGGATACAACAGTAAAAGCAATCCTAACACTCAAAAATATGCAATTGGAAACACTTGCAAAAAAAGAGCTTGCTACGGATATAAAGATAGAAGCATTGACGGCAAAAAAGATTGCAGAGGTAAATTATACGGATATTTTACAGGACTTGAAAAAATCAACAGTCTTTGTAGAGCTACAGGTAATATATGCCGATGGCACGACCCAGGTGGAAACAGAAACCTTTGAACCATATAAACATATGCAATTGCCCAAGGCACATATTACAAAAGAGGTAGTGGAAACAGAGGAAGGCTTTGCAATTACATTGCATTCCGATGTATTTGCAAATTATGTAGAACTGAACTTTGCCAATGCCGATGCCATTTTTAGTGATAATTACTTCGCACTGACAGGAATGTCGAAGAAAGTATTCCTCCAAAAGGAAGATATTACAAACGGAACATTTCAGAATGCGGCAGAGGTAGCAGAAGCATTGCAGATTCGTTCCATCAGAGATAGCTATACATTTTAGGATATGAAAATTTTGATACATGCAGATAGGAGAAGATGATGAAGGGTATGCAGAAAATTAGAATTGAAGAAAATGGAATTCATATGGTATTTGGGATAAACGAAAACAGAGAAATTAAATTATTACATTTTTCTTCTGTGGAATTAAACGAGCAGGATTTTGTGGAACCGGATTTGATTGGAGAAGCATTTCAGCTCGTGCAGGTAAATTTTTCGGGATATAACAGACCATATGAAAGACATGGAAATAAATATATCGTGACAGCACCGGGATATCTGCTGAAATATGTGGATATGCAGGATGAGGTAAATGAAACCGGAAGACTGCTTACGATTACACAGGAAGATACAGAAGTTACCGGTGCAAGAGTGGTAACGACCATGCAGTTCTATAAGGGAACCCGGATGGTGCGCTGCAAAAATGTAGTGACGAATATTGGAACGAAGGTACAGACTCTGGAATACATTTCTTCCTTTTGCTACTTTGGTATTGAAAAGGAAGGAGCTGCTTCTTCGGATGACAAGATGTATTTAAGCTATGCAAACAATGGCTGGCAAAAGGAATTGAGCTGGCGTACCCAGAGCTTTGCAGAGATGGGAATGGCACAAACACAGCCGACCTTATTTCAGCGTACTTCCAAAACAATTGCAGTTTCCAATACAGGTAACTGGTCAACAAAAGAATATTTACCAATAGGATATGTGGAAAACCGGCAGGCAAAAACAAGCCTTTTCTGGCAAATTGAGCATAATGGTTCCTGGCACTACGAAATCGGAGATATGCACGGACATTTCTATACCTGTATCAGTGGACCGACAGAGATTCAGTCACACTGGTCACTGGATCTCAAACCGGGGGAAAGCTTTGAAACAGTGCCGGTTGCAGTGGGTGTGGGTGCAGATGATTTTTCAGAGGACATGGGAGAACTTACGAAATACCGTCGCATGATTCGCAGACCGAATGCAGATGATGAGAATCTGCCGGTTATTTTCAACGATTATATGAACTGTCTGTTTGGAGATCCGACGACAGCTAAGGAAATACCGCTTATTGATGCAGCAGCAAAAACAGGTTGTGAATATTTTGTCATTGATGCCGGCTGGTATTCCGCAGGTGAATGGTGGGACAATGTAGGTGAATGGAAGGAAAGCCGCGAACGTTTCCCGAATGGAGTAAAGGAAGTAACCGACTATATCCGCAGCAAAGGTATGATTCCGGGGGTGTGGCTGGAGCTGGAGGTCATGGGTATCAATTGTGATTTGGCGAAGAAAGTGCCCGACGACTGGTTCTTTATACGTCATGGAAAGCGTGTATATGACAGAAGCCGCTATCAATTGGACTTCCGTAATCCGGAAGTAATTGCACATGTTACCGAAGTTATTGACAGAGTCGTGCGTGACTATGGTGTTGGTTATATTAAGATGGATTACAATATTGAGCCGGGAATTGGCACAGAGCTTCATGCAGACAGTGTTGGAGAAGGCATGCTGGAGCATGAACGCGCATATTTGAAATGGCTGGATTCTGTATTTGAAAAATATCCGGAGCTTGTAATAGAAAACTGTTCCAGTGGTGGACTTCGTATGGATTATGCGATGCTGAGCCGTTACAGCATTCAGTCCACCAGCGACCAGGAGGATTATCGTAATTATGCCACCGTTGCAGCCAATGCGGTAACCGGTGTGACTCCAGAGCAGGCAGCAATATGGTCCTATCCGCTGCGTGTAGGTGATAAAGAGGAAGTCATCTTCAACATGGTAAATGCAATGCTGCTTCGTATTCATCAAAGCGGTCATCTGGCAGAGCTTGCACCGGAAAGAATCGCACTGGTTGACGAGGGAATCCAATATTATAAGAAAATAAGACAGGACATCAAAGAGTCCCTGCCATTCTGGCCAATTGGTCTTGCAGATAATCGCGATACCTGGACGTGTGCCGGATTGAAGGCTGCACACAAGGCATATCTGGCAGTATGGAGAAGGGGCGGCGAGGAAAGTCATAAAGACTTACCGATTGCAAGATTCCTGAATAGCAAAAAATCTGCGGAAAATACAGAAAATATGCAGGTAAGTCTTGCATATCCGAGTGGTGAATCCTGTGAATACAGCTATAGTACAGCTACAGGAATATTGTCTGTGGAATTTCCGAAGGACACCATGGCACGTATCTTTGAGATAACATATTAGTATGAATGCAGAGAAGCTAAGAGTATAAGCGGAATATTAATGACAACTGATAGGAAGACCCATAAATAGTTGACAAAGGAAATGGGATTCATTACAATACACTTAGTTAAATTAAAGTAAAAAGGACTAAAAAGTACTTAAGTGGGGCGAAAAAATGGCAAAGAAGGTAAAAATGGCGGATATCGCTGCGGAATTAAAGGTAAGCACAGTGACGGTTTCGAAAGCATTATCAGGTCAAAAGGGTGTAAGTGAAGAAATGCGGGAAAGAATTAAGAATCTCGCAGACGAATGGGGATACAGACAACCTTCAACAATGAAGCAG
>JAQUYA010000076.1:0-5654 GCA_028692055.1 Lachnospiraceae bacterium
AAAGGTAAGCACAGTGACGGTTTCGAAAGCATTATCAGGTCAAAAGGGTGTAAGTGAAGAAATGCGGGAAAGAATTAAGAATCTCGCAGACGAATGGGGATACAGACAACCTTCAACAATGAAGCAGATGACGAAAGAAAAGAGCTATAACATCGGAATCATTGTTCCGGGTAGATATTTTGGGAAATATGAATCTTTTTACTGGCAGATATACCAGGAGGTTGCCACGAAAGCAGTACAAAAGGAATGCTTCTCCATGCTGGAGGTCATTAATCCGGAAGACGAAACAAACCTTATTATGCCTAAGATATTGAAAGATAAAAAAGTGGACGGTGTAATCCTGATAGGACGTCCAAGCAATGAGTACATGCAGATGATTCGAAGAGAAGAAGCAGCACCGATTGTATGTATGGATTTCTTTGATGAGTCAGGCAATTGCGATGCAGTTATTTCGGACGGTTATTATGGGACATACATGTTGACGAATTATTTATTTGATATGGGGCACACCGAGATTGATTACGTGGGAACGCTGCTTTACACGAGCAGTATCACAGATCGCTATTTTGGATTTTGTAAGGCATTAATGGAGCATGGACAGAAAATCGGTGAGGACAGAGTCATAAATGACCGTGACTGGGAAAACGGTGATGTATCGGAAGAAAGCATTGTATTACCGGAACATATGCCGAGTGCATTTGTATGTAACAGTGATTTAACAGCAAGCGCTTTGATTAAGGTACTGCGTAAAAGTGGTTATCGTGTACCGGAGGATATCTCAGTAGTAGGTTTTGATAATTATTTATATCCAGGTCTATGCGATATCGGAATCACCACATACGAGGTAGACATCCGAGAAATGGCGAGACGAAGCATCAATGTATTGATAAAAAAAATGAGTGGCGAGGTATACAAGACGGGTGTTCGTGTTGTAGAAGGCAACATCGTCTATAAAGACAGTGTAAAGAAACAGTGATTTTAATGAAATGAAGAATAGGCGGGTGGCTGCTTCCGAAAGATAAGGGGAGTGACGCCCGTCTGTTGTTTAAAAAGACGAATAAAATGATTGGTATTATCAAATCCAATCATACTGCCTACTTCGTTAATACGCTTATCCGTATAAATAAGTGCTTCTTTTGCAACTTTAATACGAACCCGATTCAAATACTGAATAGGGGACAAATCATAGTAAATGGTAAATTCGCGGCAAATACGATATTTACTGACATGAAATTTCTGCTCTAATGCATCTAAAGAAAAATGATTTTGATAATTGCTGTCAAAGTCATTTTTTATTTCTATTAAATATTCAGGAATAGTAATTCCTTTTTCCTGAGCCTGTTCTTTTTCCAAAATTAATTCAAAGAGAAGGTCCATTAATAGCCTTGCATGTAAGTGATGCTTTTCCGAGTGTTTTTCCAATTGCATATACAAACAGGAAATCATCTGACCAATGGAGGAAGCCGCATTAGGAATATACATATTCTGGTACGAGTTGATATAGGTGCGATACAAATAAGAGGTCGGTCCACCTGCCAGGAAAAAAACGGTATAATTCCACGGCGATTGTTTGATTTCAATACGATGTGTTTCCCGGCAGTCAATAAAGGCAATACTGTGTGGAGTCAGGGTATAAGAACGATTATCAAAGCTAAGTGTGCCGGCACCGCTTTCTGTGTAAATCAGACAATAGTGCTGGAAACGGGATAAACCATAATAATAGGGATAACTGGCGGTAATATTACCAAAGGCTTCTATATGTGGCAGGTTGCTTGCAATATCATTTGGGACTTCATGGAAAATCGGAAGGTAATGATGAATCTGAATGGACTTTGTTAAGTTCACATCAGACTGTAAGGCATTAATAAAAGCTTCATTAAAATTCATAACAATCCTCCTTTGGAAATGGGACGGGTGTGAAAAGGGAGTGATATTGGCAGGCTGGCGATAGGAAATAGCAGGCACATAGCATAATTTACATTTTCTTTATTCCGTTATGTGAAAATAAGAAAATCTAAGTATTCCCACAGACTTATTTAAAAGGTATCGCAACCGGCTTACATTCGCCTTCCATGGCTCAGGTAAGCCTTTTTCAATGTGTGCAGGCACACATTACGTCCTGTCTGAAAATTGCTGGAAATAGAGGGGAATACTAAGAATTTCTAATTATCACATATAGTCATAAAAGAAAAAGGTAAATTGTACTATGTGTCTGCTACTTCCTATTGCCAGCCTGTTCACAATTATTGACTTCCTTTTCAGCACCCTGACATGTGTGTGGTACGCTGGTTGTCATAATTGTAAAATAAACGAAGATAAATTTCAACAAGAAATGGATATTAAGAGAAATAAATGAATATAAAATCCGGGTAGGGTAAAAAGTAATTAAAAATTGATTATGTAAAAGACTAAAAAATAATAAAAATTAAATAAAAATAGAAATTATATTAATAAAAATGCACAAAAATGAAATGCAAAAATTGTGTAAATGTAAGAAATGCATAACATTAGCAATAAATGAATATAAAACGCAATATAAAGTGATGACTAATTAATAAATTAAGTTAAAATTAATTTAAAGTTACTTAAAAAGTTAGCTAATAATATTAGCTTAAATTTAAGCAATTGACTAAAAATAATAGGGAGGAATTAAAAGGATGAAATTAAAAAAAGTATTGGCACTTAGTTTGGCTGCAGTTCTTACATTCTCATTAGCAGGATGTGGAGCAAGTGACAGCGCAACTACAGAAGGGGATAGCGCAGCAGCTACAGAAGCTGGAACAGAAGCAGCATCAACAGAAGAGGTAGATATTGCATCTTTGGCTGGAACAGAGATTAATGTATATACACATGGTGGTAACCGTGTGCTTGGGGAAGAGAAAAAAGATGAAAGCGGTAATACATATCGTGACGAGTCGACTGCTTATTTAACACAACTGGCAGAGAAATTCACAGAAGAAACACAAATTAAAGTTAATTTGAATGTAGTTACAAATGAAGATGAATTAAGACCATTATTTCAGGTAGAAGACAGCAGTGTAGATGTATTTACCTGTCCAAACTGGAGTGTTGCAGAATGGGCACAGTATTCAGAACCATACTGTACCGTTGAGGAAGGTGTAGAACAATATGGCGAATATGCAAAAGCAATGCCAAATGATGCGAAATATATCTATAGCATTATGCCGGGCAGAGCATACAATCAGGCAGTTGTCTACAATGAAGAGGTACTAAAAGCAGCAGGCTATGACGAAGTACCTGCTACCTTGGATGAATTTAATACAATGTGTCAGAAAATCAAAGATATGGGTGTTACACCTATTTCTATGCACAGAGTGGAGAATTGGCCTTTAGCAACGGTTCAGGATTTTGCGGATTATGTAGCAGGCCACAACAATGTGTTTGCAGAAACACTTAAAACAGAAAATCCTTTTAGTCCAGAGCAGCCATTTGGTAAAACAATCAAAATGTACACACAATGGAAAGCGGACGGATTCTTTGAGCCGGAAGTTTATACAGACTTTGGTGTAGCCATGGATAGTGTGGCTTACGGAAAAGCAGCAATGATGTTATTTGGCTCCTGGGTAGTTCCGCAAATTCAAGGACGTGTACCGGAAGGAACAGATCCTTCTATTATCAAATTTGCTCCAGCTCCAGACTTTGGAAATGGCAGATTTATTCAATCGGCACCTGCTGATAACTGGGCAATCTGTAAATTCTCTGAGAAAAAGGATGCAGCAAGAGCCTTTATTGAATATATAGCAAATGATGCACAGTTTATTGCAGACAGCGGATATATTGCAAACAAAAAAGGCGTAGAGCCAGTTGTTCCAGAATTATATAAAATTGCAGATGAAATGTGTGAATCTGGTGAAGCTACTGCTTTAATGCTTGCAGGAAAAGATGATAATACACTTGCGAATGAAGATGTTTTAACAGAAGCTGGATTATGGGCAGATTACAAATACGTAGGGTTATTGTTTGATGCACTGGATACCACGAAACCGGATGACTGGACAGCATATGACAAACAGGTTGAAACACAAAATAAATCTTATGCAGAATATAAAGATGAACTTGGTCTTGAATGGGTTGAATAATTCAAATTAAGAAAGTTTAGATTAAGAAGGTTCAAATAAAAGAAAACTGCAGCTATGTGCATTTTCTTCCTGGTTTCAGATAACAAATCTGAAACCGGAAGAAAAATGCCATAAAATGAATATCTGCTAAAGCAGATTAATGAGGTGTAGCATTATGAAAAAGACAAAAAGTAGCAGAATTATTATTGTTACGTTCTTGATTTTACCGATTATTCATCTACTGATTTTTTCTTACATTCCGATTATCAGTAACGTGATTTTGAGCTTCACGAATTACAAGGGAGTAGGCACTCCAAAATGGATTGGCCTGAAAAACTATAAAAGACTTTTGACAGATCCACAGTATATTATGGTATTTAAAAACTGTCTTTGGTATATGATTGTAGCAATACCACAATTAGTATTGGCATTCTTTTTGGCAATATTTGTAAATGGAAAATTCCGTGGTCTGAATTTATTTAAGAGTATTCTGATTATTCCATATTTATTAAATGGTGTAATCGTATCAACCATTTTCATTATCTTCTTTAATAATTCAGGTACGTTAAATCTAATATTAGAAACCATTGGACTTGGGGCATTAAAGCAACAATGGTTACAGAATTTAAAATTAGTAAATCCTGCAATTGCATCGGTTAGTATCTGGAGATATTATGGCATGAACTTTATCATGTTTTTCGGTGCTTTACAGACGATTCCAACAGAACTCTTTGAGGCAGCAGCAGTAGATGGATGTACGAAGTGGCAGGAAATAAAATACATATCTGTTCCAGCAATTAGAAATGTATTATTTATTAATATTTTACTGAGTGTTTCAGGTTCTATTCAGGTATATGAGATTCCGTATATTATGATGAATGGTTCAAATGGAACGACAACACCGGTTATCCAAATCCAGCAAAGCGCATTTTCTGACAACCGCGTCGGATTTGCGGCAGCACTTTCTATTATGGTATTTGTAATTGTTGTTATTGCAGTTGGATTGCAAAGCTTCTTTAACAAGAGAGCGGAGGATTAGACAATGATTAGAGAAACAAAATTATACAAAACATTACGTTACATTTTTTTAATAGCAGCATGTCTATTTGTACTGATACCTATTATTCCATTGGTATACATGGCGTTTAAGACAGGTGCAGAATATTCCGCTACTCCGGTATTAACACCACCAACTAACTGGCTCAATTTCTACAATTTCGTCTATGCGATTCGTGTTGGAAAATTAGGTTCTGCATTGTTGAATACAGCCATTATTTTAGGAATATCCCTTACTATTCAGATTTTATTTACGACAATGGTGTCATATGTGTTACATCGTTTTGAATTCTTTGGGAAAAAGATAGTTATGACTTTATTTACCCTTACGATGTTTATTCCAGTCGTTACGACACAGACCATTGTATTTCGAATCATGTATAAATTGAATCTGGTAAATAAGATGCCGAGTGTCATCATTCTTTATTCGGGAGTTGGTATTGTAGGTATTTATATCATGTTCAATCTGCTGGCTTCTATAGGAAAAGACTTAGATGAAGCAGCACTGATTGATGGAGC
>JAQUYA010000076.1:5754-13671 GCA_028692055.1 Lachnospiraceae bacterium
TATTATTAAATGTTGCAGGTATGCTTGTGGCGGTAAAAACAGAACAACTTATCTTCTCGATAATCTGCCTGATATTGATTGCATTTTTACTTGTATTTATGCTATACATTGCCGGGTATTATACCTTCGTGGAAGAAAAAGTAGGCCTTATGGAAGTTGTTTTCTGCATGTTGTTTAAACCGCAGTATTTGATTCCGATTTTTGTAATTATGATTTTTAATACGTATTTTGCATCGGCAACATTGGGAATTATTTTATTATTTACGGGAACCTTTTTCCTATTTGCACTCGAAGTACTTGTTCTTATACAAATGCTTTATTACAGGGAACTGACAGGAGGCTTGCAGGAGAATGATGAATTTTATTATCTGATACACCGTTCCGAGCAGAAAAACAAATGAGTTTTCCGTGAGATTTGTATAAGGACAGGTAATATATTTTGAGAAAGTGAGGTTATTTTATGACAATGATAAGTGAAGTAAATGAACATTTACAAAAAGTAATTATTCCATTTTGGAAAAAGCTACGTGATGACGAATATGGCGGATATTATGGCTGGCTGGATTATAATTTGAAATTAGATAAAAAGGCAATCAAGGGTTGTATCTTAAATAGTAGAATTACCTGGTTTTTTTCCAATGCGTATATGACTCTGAAAGATGAAAGCCTGCTAGATGAAGCAAAACATGGCTTCGCTTTTATGAAAAAGTATTGTATGGATAAGGAAAATGGTGGCATTTACTGGTCTATCAATTATGATGGAACACCAGCAGATACGATTAAACATACCTATAACCAGGCATTTGCAATTTATGCATTAGCTTCCTATTATGATGCTTCTGGAGAAGAAGAAGCTTTGGAAATGGCATATGATTTATTTGATATCATTGAGCAGAAATGCAGAGATGAAGTCGGCTATTTAGAAGCATTTGATAAAGAATTTAAACCGATTGATAACGAAAAGCTATCAGAAAACGGAGTCATTGCAGACAAAACAATGAACACACTCCTGCATGTATTTGAAGCCTATACAGAACTGTACCGCGTAACCAATGATGAAGCGGTGAGGGAAAAACTAAGATGGATTATGGATACCTTTGCAGAAAAGGTATACAATCCGCAGCTACATCGCCAAGAGGTATTCTTTGATGCGAATATGAATAGTATTCTGGATTTACATTCCTATGGACATGATATTGAAACAGCATGGCTCATTGACAGAGGAGTGGAAGTATTAGGAGAGGAAGCTTACGCGAGAAAGATGTACCCTATTACAAAAGACCTTACCGAACAAATCTACCGAGTTGCCTTTGACGGACATTCCTTAAATAACGAATGTGAAAAAGGGGTCGTAAATAATTCACGTATCTGGTGGGTACAGGCAGAAACCGTAATCGGATTTCTGAATGGTTACCAGCATAGTCCTTTGAAAAAAGAATATTTGAAAGCGGCTGAAAGCGAATGGGAATACATAAAAGAGAACATCTGGGATAAACGTGATGGCAGTGAGTGGTTCTGGGAGGTCGATGTGAATGGAGAGCCAACCAGCAAAAAACCTATTGTAGAGCCATGGAAATGCCCATACCACAATGGACGTATGTGTTTGGAAGTTATTAAACGAAATTGTGAAGTGTAAAATGCAAAGTCGTAAAAGTGGTATGTTTGGAAATGTGAGAAAAGATTTATACGCGACCAAAGGTCGCAGATTGGAGCTAAAAAATGAGTGATTTACATCCAAAATATTATGAAGAACTTGAAAAATTTAATAAATTGCTGGAACGTAAAAATGTGAAATCGGACAGATACAATGGAATTTATGACCGTTATGAATATCCGGTATTAACCAGAGAAATGATTCCACTTACCTGGAAATATGATCTTAACCCACAGACAAATCCTAATTTTATGGAGCGTCTTGGAGTAAATGCAGTGATGAATTCCGGTGCGATTGAAATAAATGGAAAATTTTATCTCGTGGTTCGTATTGAAGGAAATGACCGTAAATCCTTCTTCGGTGTTGCGGAGAGTGATAACGGTATCGATGGATTTCATTTCTGGGACTATCCAATTCTATTAGAAGATACCTGCCCAGACGAAACTAATGTATATGATATGCGTCTTACACAACATGAAGATGGATATATTTATGGCGTGTTCTGTTCGGAAAGTAAGGACAAAACGGTAAATGATTTGTCTGCAGCAGTCGCCGCCGCAGGGATTGTGCGTACCAAAGATTTAAAAACCTGGGAAAGACTGGATAATTTAAAAACGTTGAACTCACCACAACAGAGAAATGTAGTATTGCACCCAGAATTTGTGGATGGTAAATATGCTTTCTATACCAGACCAATGGATGATTTCATTGATACTGGTTCAGGCGGTGGTATTGGATTTGGACTTTGTGAAGATATCACACATGCAGTAATTGATGAAGAAATCATTACCAGCAAGAGGAAATATCATACCTTAACTGAGGCGAAAAATGGTGCAGGAGCTGTTCCGATTAAGACGGAAAAGGGCTGGATACATATTGCACATGGTGTTCGCAATACAGCTGCAGGACTTCGCTATGTCATTTATGCATTTGCTACGGATTTAAAAGATCCAACAAAAGTAATTGCAGAACCTTCTGGTTTATTAATTGGGCCAATGGGAAGTGAACGAGTTGGCGACGTATCCAATGTGGTATTTACCAATGGGGCGATTGCCAGAGAAAACGGCGACGTATTTATTTATTATGCTTCCAGCGATACCAGAATGCATGTTGCCACCACTACAATAGATAAACTAATCGACTATGTATTCAACACACCGGAAGACCCACTTCGTTCTGTGAAATGCGTAGAGCAGAGATGCAACTTAATTAAGAAAAATTTGGAATACTTGAATAAATAGGAGATCAGACAAAATGAGCGATATTAAAATGATAGCACCAGCAGTAAAGAATGTACCATGGCAGGAAAAACCAGCCAATTTAACAGGTGCTCCAATCTGGAGATATACAGAAAATCCAATTATTGGAAGAAATCCAGTAGAGGGTGTAGCCAGAATTTTCAATTCTGCGGTTATGCCATATGAAAATGAATTTATCGGTGTATTTCGTGGAGAGCAAACCAACGGTATCCCTTATATTTATATGGGCAGAAGTAAGGATGCCATTCATTGGGATATTGAAAAAGATAAGATTCCTTTTGAAGATGAAAATGGAAATCCATTTATGCCAAAATATGCCTATGACCCACGTCTGGTAAAAGTAGAAGATACCTATTATATTATCTGGTGTCAGGATTTCTACGGAGCAGCAATCGGTATGGCGAAGACAAAGGATTTTAAGAAATTTGTCCGCCTTGAAAATCCGTTTATTCCTTACAATAGAAATGCAGTTTTATTTCCTCGAAAAATTAATAATAACTACATGTTACTCAGTCGTCCGAGTGATAGCGGACATACACCGTTTGGTGATATCTTCGTGAGTGAAAGTCCAGACATGATTTACTGGGGCAAACACAGACATGTAATGGGCAAAGGAAATGAATGGTGGGAATCCGTTAAAATTGGCGGTGGCGCAGCTCCTATCGAAACTTCAGAGGGATGGTTATTATTCTATCATGGCGTCAGTGGAACCTGTAATGGATTCGTATACAGCATTGGCGGTGCTATCTTAGACCTTGAGAATCCATCCATTGTAAAATACCGATGTGAAACCTTCCTTTTGACACCGGAAGAATGGTACGAAGAAAGAGGATTTGTTCCAAATGTATGCTTCCCATGTGCGACAATTCATGACCCGGAATCGGGGAAAATTGCACTCTATTATGGAGCTGCGGACAGTTATGTCGGACTTGCATTTACGCAATTCGATGAAATCGTGGACTACATCAAAAAGAACAGCGTAGTAACCGAGCAGGACACTGAAATCGGCAATCGCTAAAAAACTGGAATAGGGCTGCGGTAGCGGACGGCTGCTATGCCGTATCGCTTGCAGCAGCTATATTCCGTTGTGCAGAAATTGTTATTCTAAAGTATTCCCTGATGGCGATAAGAAGCTGACGCAAGTGGCTTACATTTGGCATCCATGCCTCAGGTAAGCCGTTTTCAGACATCGTGTCTGAAAATTGCTGAAACAGAAAGGAATACTAAGAATAACTAATTCCTTTCCAAAGGAATATAGCTGCTGCAAACGATACGGCATAGCAGCCGTCCGCTACCGCAGCTTCCTTGCTTATACGGAATGGAAATATATATCAAGAGGTACTAAAACTTTACATTGGAAAAGCACAAAAGGTTCATACAAACAATTTGTTTGAATGAGCCTTTTTAAATGAATGTGGATAGATTTAATAAACAAGAAAAATAAGGGGGTATACGTATGATATATGATATAAATCCAGATAATGCGGTGGCAAATGTTGGAAATTGGAAGCGTCTATGGAAATTAATGGAGAAGGCTGAAAAAGGAGAAAACTTGACGATGGGATTTCTGGGTGGCTCGATTACGATGGGGTCGGTTTCTTCAACGCCTAAGACCTGTTATGCGTATCTGGTATTTGACTGGTGGCAGAAGAAATTTCCAAAGGCCTCTTTTACCTATGTGAATGCAGGGATCGGAGGAACGACTTCGCAGTTTGGGGTGGCACGGGTACATGCGGATTTGCTGCAATATAATCCGGATTTTGTAATTACGGAATTCAGTGTAAATGATGAGAATGAAGAACATTTTCTGGAAACCTATGAAGGAATGATTCGTAATATCTATGCATATAAAACGAAGCCTGCTATGTTGATTGTAAATAATGTTTGTTATAATACGGGTAAGAATGCACAGGAGCAGCATAATAAAATCGGAAAAGAATATCAGATTCCATGCATCAGCATGCAGAGTAGCATTTATCCGCAGGTAGCTGCAGGGGTTATTCCAAATCGGGAGATTACACTGGATGATTTGCATCCAAATGATAAGGGGCATCAAATTGTTGCGGATATAATCATACATTTTTTGGAAAAGGTGAATGGTGCGCTACCTGTAAATGGAAATGAAACACGGAATTCAATGCAGAAAGAGAATATGCATAAAGGTATAGATAAAAAAATGCCTGCTCCGATTACAAGAAATGCGTATGAACATTCCACCCGTTATCAGAATCGGTGTGATAAATTTGTGTCAAACGGATTTCTTGCAGATACAACGAAACAGGAAACGATTACGCAGTTTTTTCGAAATGGCTGGACAGCAGGAAATGTGGGAGATTCCATTACTTTTCAAATAAAAGGAACAGGAACAGCAGTACAATTTCGTAAATCTGTCAATAAGCCTACACCAGTTGCAATTGCGATAGTAGATGGAGATGAGGAAAATGCGGTTACACTCGATGGTAATTTTGAAGAAACCTGGGGAGATTGTCTTTATTTACAGACACTTACAAAACACGCAGAAATGAAAATACATAAAGTGGAAATACGAATTACCGAAACACATGCAGAGGACGTCGAACCTTTTTATCTGGTTTCAGTAATTGGTTCTTATTGATTTCAAGTCACACAAAAATACAAGAATAGAGGAGATAGACTGCATATGTTTAAAAAAGATTTTGTATGGGGTGTTGCCAGCAGTGCTTACCAGATAGAGGGTGGCGATAAGGAAGATGGGAAAGGAAAAAATATCTGGGATACCTTTCAGGAGCAGGGAAGAATTTTTGAAAATAATTCCGCAGAGGTAGCTTGTGACCATTATCATAGATATAAAGAAGATTATGCATTAATGCGAAATCTGGGTGTAAAAGCTTACCGCTTTTCCTTGAGCTGGGCGAGAATCCTGCCGGAAGGCACGGGGCGGGTGAATCAGAAGGCAATTGCATTTTATCGTGATATGATAACAGAAATGAAGAAAAATGGGATTACTCCTTATGTGACCATGTATCATTGGGAATTTCCACAGGCGCTACAGGACCGTGGCGGCTGGCTAAATGAAGAAGTGATTGATTGGTTTGGCGAGTATGCAAAGGTAGTTTCAGATAATTTTTCTGATTTGGCAGAGTATTTTATTACGTTGAATGAGCCGGAATGCTTCGTAGGGCTCGGACATTTATCGGGCGTACATGCACCGGGACTGAAATTATCAATGGCAGAAACTTTGCAGGTAGCACATAATGCATTGCGTGCACATGGGATGGCGGTCATCAATCTTCGTAAATATGCCAAACAGCCAATCAAAGTTGGATATGCACCAACCTGTGGAGTTGCATATCCATATACGGATAAACCCGAGGATATCGAGGCAGCCAGACAGGTTTATTTCTCTCTGCCGGAGGATTCCAACTGGACCTGGAATGTATCCTGGTTTAACGACCCTGTATTTTTAGGGCAGTATCCAAAGGAAGGATTAAAACGCTTTGCCGAATACTTACCGGTCATTACCGAAAAAGATATGGAATTAATTCATCAACCATTAGACTTCATGGGTCAAAACATTTATAATGGATATTGGATACGTGCTGGAAAGGACGGAAAAGCGGAATATGTGGACAGACCAATCGGATTTCCCAAGAATGCCTGCAACTGGCCAATTACTCCTGAATGCCTGTACTGGGGCGTGAAGTTTATCTATGAACGCTACCACATGCCGATTTATATTACAGAAAACGGCATGGATTGTCATGATAATATATCATCAGATGGTAAAGTACATGACAGGAATCGGATTGACTTCTTGGATGCCTATATTTCACAGCTCCAAAAAGCAGTTGAGGAAGGGATAGATGTAAGAGGCTATTTCCTGTGGACTTTTTTGGATAATTTTGAGTGGGATTGTGGATATCGCGAACGTTTTGGCATCGTATATGTGGATTACGCAACGCAGAAAAGAATAGTGAAGGACTCCGGATACTGGTATCAGCGAATCATGGAGTCGAATGGAAAGGAACTGAGCATGAATAAACAAAAGACACCAATTTTATTTCTCAATCCTGTATTTAAGCAAATGATATGGGGTGGCAATCGTCTTGGAACTGATTTTCCTTATAAAATACCGAGTGATAACACCGGAGAGTGTTGGGCAGTCAGCGCACACCCAAACGGAGACTGTGTGGTAAAAGAAGGAATCTATGCAGGAAAGACATTATCTCAACTATGGAAAGAAGAACCGGCATTATTTGGAAATATTTTCAAAGACAGATTTCCACTTTTAATTAAGATCATTGATGCTAAAACTGATTTAAGTATTCAGGTGCATCCAGATGATACTTATGCGAAAGTGAATGAAAATGCTTCCCTCGGTAAGACCGAATGCTGGTATATCTTAGATTGTGAACCGGATTCCAAATTAGTAATTGGGCATAATGCGACTTCCAAAGAAGAATTGAGAAGCATGATTGAAGGGAAAAAATGGAATGAACTAATCCGTGAGATTCCAGTAAAAAAAGGTGATTTTCTGCAAATAGACCCAGGTACCGTGCATGCAATTAAAGGCGGACTTTTGATATTAGAAACACAGCAGAACAGTGATATTACCTACCGTGTTTACGACTACGACAGATTAACCGATGGAAAACCAAGAGAACTTCATGTAGAAAAGAGTATTGATGTAATCACCGTTCCTGCAAAACCAGTTGCGGATTCTGTAAAAGCAGTTGGAAATATGGAGCCAAACAAGAGAAATCTACTGATTTCCTGCGACTACTATAAAGTATGGAAACTTGATGTGACTGCACCGGTTACCTTTACTCAGGATACACCATTCCTGATTTGCAGTGTAATTGAGGGCGATGGACTTATCGACGGTCAGATGATTCAAAAAGGCGACCATTTCATTCTACCTGCCAACTATGGCGAAGTAGCAATGCAGGGAAATATGCAGCTGATTATGTCATCCATTTAGATAAATTTTAAGTTAGCACACAATGAGTGGCTGCACGGGAGGTT
>JAQUYA010000175.1 GCA_028692055.1 Lachnospiraceae bacterium
AGCTGCAGATTATACATTAAGAAAAGAAAACCCTTTCAGAATATTTATTTCTGCCGATAAAAAGGATCGCGTACAAAGAGTATGTAAGCGAGATCATTTATGCGAAGAGGAAGCATTGAAAAAAATTCATAAAATTGACAGGCTGAGAGCTGTTTATTACAATGAATATGCAGATACCGCATGGGGTAGAGCAGAAAACTATGATCTCTGCATCAATTTTTCAAAAATAAGCTTAGCAAGAGCAATTGATATGATTACAATGAATTTTGATACCATTATCGAATGAATAGTAAGTATGCAACAGCTAAAATAATGGGTAATAAAATAGGATTTTCTAAGATGGCAGAAAAATTGATATTGGAAAAAACTTATAAGTTTAGTATAATAAAAAAGTCCTTTTATTTGGCGATAAAAAGATAGTCAAAAATGGTAACAAAAAGTCCAATTTAAATTTAAAATGTATTTCTATAAGTCTATTTTAATGATAGAGTTATTTATGTTTGAAAAAATTGGTAGAATGAGGGAAGATGTATACTGTGGATATTAATCGTATAAATGAAAAGAAAGATTTATACCAAAGAGGGAAAAAGTCTATAGATATGGTTTCACTTTTTTCTTATGAAAAAGATTTTGAATTGACCTTTACTCATAATTCTACAGCAATTGAAGGAAATACACTTACTCTTATGGAGACGAAAGTTGTTTTGGAGGATGGTATTTCTATAGGTGGAAAAGAATTAAGGGAAATATATGAGGTAGTCAACCACAAAAAGGCGTATGGTTATGTAAAAAAATGCATTGCTGAAGGGATAAAACTGAATGAAAAAATAGTGAAAGATATTCATGCTATTTTGACTGAAAACATTATAATAGGTGGCATATATCGAAATCAAGAAGTGAAAATCAGTGGAGCAGGTCACTTACCACCAGTTGGAAATGATATGTATAATCAGATTAAGAACTTTTATATTGAACTATCTCGAAAAAGAAAAGAATTAAATGCTATTGAGTATGCAGCATGGACACATGCTGAGTTTGTGAGAATTCATCCATTTATAGATGGAAATGGAAGAACATCTCGTTTGATAATGAATTATCAACTAATGGATAGTGGGTTTTTACCAGTATCTATAGCAAAAGAAACACGATTGGATTATTATAATACATTAGAGGAATATGCAGTACATGGAAATTTGGAAAAATTTTTGGATTTAATTGCTACATTGGAAGAAAAACAACTTGATGATTATATTAAACTTATAAAATCGTGAAAGCACCAATCAAAAAATAATGAACCATTGCAGAAGCAGAAGGAGCTATGCATGCAGGGACTATATCCATTAAATCAGCAGGAATTTTGGAATATTTATGATACATTTATGAAACAGGATTTTCCATTGAGTGAAATCAGAAAAGCAGAAAACTTTACGCAATTATGGAAAGAAAACGTATATGAGGCTTTGGGCTGGTATGAGAAGGACGTTTTAAAGGGATATGCTTTTTTTGTAAAGGGACAGAATATTGTATTACTGGATTATTTTGCAATACTGGGTTCTAACAAAGGAAGTGGAATTGGCGGAAAGTTTTTAGAGGCATATAAGGATTATTTTGCAGTAAAGGCAGATTGTATATTGGTTGAAACGGAAAATCCGGAGTTTGCAGTAGATGAGGCGGACAGACAGAAGCGGATACGAAGAAATTCTTTTTATGAAAAGCATGGTGCTTACGTGAGTTGTGTAACAACCAGAGTATTTACAGACGAGTATCAAATTCTGGTGCTGCCATTAAATAAAGAAAAAGCACCGTTTTCTGCAAACCGTGCTTTTCAGATTCAATCCATTTATGAAACTATATTTCCAATGAAAGAACAGTGGGAACAAATTAAAATATCTAGGAACGCATAGCGCCATCTACGGATAAGATTTCTCCGGTAACATAGCTTGCCATATCACTGGCAAGGAATAAAAATGCATTTGCAATATCTTCCGGTTCGCCGATACGGCGGAGTGGAATCTTGGCAATCATAGGTGCTATTACATCGCTAGGAAGTGAAGCTACCATATCGGTATTAGTGATGCCGGGTGCTACAGCATTTACACGAATATGCATAGGACCAAGCTCACGTGCGAGAGAAATGGTCATACCATTAACAGCGAATTTACTCGTAGGGTATCCTACACCGGCAGACTGACCGGAAATACTAACCATGGAGCTGGTATTCAAGATACAGCCACCGCCCTGCTCCTTCATATAACCAACGGTTGCCTGAATGGTATTGAAGAGAGCGGTTACATTCAGATTCATGATTTTATCAAATTCTCCTGGTTTATAATCCAGGATAGGCGCACTCTGTGAAATGCCGGCATTATTTACTAGAATATCGACTTTACCATATTTATCAACGATACTTTTCATTGCATTACGTACATCTGTGGCATCAGTAAGTGAAGGAAACATTCCCGACACTTCCCAGTCAGGATTGATATCCTTTAACTGTGTGACTGCTTTTACAACAGTTTCTTCTTTGGAACCAAAAAGAACAACTTTTGCACCATTTTCCAAATATTTTTTTACAATGGCATATCCGATACCTCGTGTACCGCCTGTTACGACGGCAATTTTTCCCTTTAACATTTTATGATCCCCTTTCCTTTCTGCGATGATAATGAAAAGCTTGCTGCGAATGCTTTTTATTATTTTGAATAGTGGTATGTATCTTATACTATTATAATACGTAAATGGTTATAGTAGCAATGAAAATCTGTACTTGTAAAATAAGATTTCGTACGGAGAAGGCAGTGAATTCATTGATATTTCAGGTTATATGTGCTATACTAATTTAAGTTAGTTGTATAGAACAACTTGACTTTAGATGAAAATGGGGTATGGTTATGAACGTAAATGAATCAGCAGAAAATTATTTGGAGACAATATTGATATTAAGC
>JAQUYA010000077.1:0-2636 GCA_028692055.1 Lachnospiraceae bacterium
GCCCGCATTATTTTCAATGCCAAAGCCCCGTACTGCATCACATCTGGAACGTTGAGATAAAACTACAGATATCCGCACGGCTGTACGTGCGGGAAAATTCAATTACCCGATCATTCATATCATTGCTTACACATTCGAATAGCATGACAGCTAGATTGCTTTTTATTTCCAGCAATCTAGCATCACTCTGCTCCAGTTGTGTTAAATCAAGTGTCTGATATGCCATTTTTATCTCAATATTATAGAACGCAAAGATCTCATCCAGTGTAAATACGGACAAATCAATTCCTTCCAATTTTGGCAGGATATACTGAGGAATGTAAATTTCATCGATAGAATAAGGAGTTCTATCAGCTGAGCAGAGGCTCTTGATATAATAAATCATATCTTCCGAATTAATCTTGAAAATATCAGCAAATTTGGTTCCTGCCCTGCGCAATCCCCTTGACAAGATCCTGGTATTTGGTTTCATGTGGTGATTTTTAAACATCTGGGTAAATCCCCCTAGTGTATCTAACTCTCTTTCCACCTTTTCCCCCATGACAAACATACCTTTTCCCTGAATTTTCTTCAGGATTCCCTCATTTGCAAGTGTTTCAATTGCACTGCGCACGGAAAGGCGGTTAATTCCATATGTCTCTGCCAGTTCCTTCTCCGTCGGGATAGCTGTTCCCGGTGGATATTCTCCGTCTTCTATCTTATTTCGTATAATTTCCCTTAACTGCAAATATAAAGGAGATTTATAAGTAATATCGCTCATATGGATTCTCTACCTTTCCTTAGTCATTTACCAAGCACCATTATAACCGATGGTAATACTGCTGTTCTTTGCGCCTTCCTGCATGCATTCTGTAATGCTTAATCCTCTGAGAATTCCATCCAAAAAACCCGTTATATAACTATCGCCCGCCCCCATGGTGTCTACTACATTGCAGGATATGATTCCATATTTATAGTAATGGTTTCCATCGTAGACAATGCTTCCGTTGCTGCCAAGAGTAGCTACCACACATTTTGCTCCCTGTGCCTGTCTTTTGCAGATAAACTTTCTTGTTTCTTCATCATCTTCATCAAATGCAAAAAAAGCATAATCCACATAAGGCAGAGCCATATCGATAATTGGATTGTCACGTTCTGTTGAAAAGTCAAATGCAATCAGATTCTGGCCTGAACGAATCTTCGGAAGATACTGTTCAATATGACTCCAAATACTACTGACCACCAGATCCTGCCCCTGCAAGAAGCAAATATCATCTTCTGAAAGCACAATATCCTTTAAAACTCCCTCGTCGTAGTCTTTAAAAATCCGGTTATTCTGTTCGAGTTCCACAATGGTAACTGCAGTTTTTCCAGGCAAAACCTTCATTCTGGATGTATCGATACCTTTTAGAGTAATGGCGTCCTTAATTAATGTACCATATTGATCATCACCAACAGCGCCAATATAAGAAATCTGATGTTGATATCGCTTAAAATATACTGCAACATTTACCGGATTTCCACCCGGGAATGCCTTTCCAATCTGTTCATAAACGTCCATACAATTATCGCCTACTGTAGCTATTTTCATCTTTTTCACCTCATATTTAATGGTTTTGCGTTCAAGTTCACCAGTTTCTCCAGAAGAAACAGCTGCACTTTGACGCATCATGCTATTCATTATCGCTCTGCACTTTTGGAATCTGCCGTAGTTTGCTTAGGAAACAAACTTTATCCGACCTGACAGTAGATCGACAGTATTCAACAGGTTCTCCGTCGGATCCGCAGACAATACTGCTAACATAAATTACTGCTGTTTCTTCAGGAATCTGTAATATTTCTGATTCTTCTTTTGTCGTATAAGTAATACTGATTTTCTGCCATCCCTGAGTAAGCTTTATCTCGTAGATGTTTTCTATCAAATGATAAAGAGATGCACTAGTGAAGTCATATTTTTCTATGTCCTGAAAACGTTTGCCATCCAGATAAGAAGTCTCGATCCATCCCGGCTTCTCATCGACCATTCTCAGTCGGGATATTACAAATATTTTATGCCCCAGTGGAACATGGAGCCTCATAGAAATCTGTTTTGTACTTTCAATTACTGATGATGATAAAAGCACAGTTGTAATATTTCTTCCATATTTTTCTGCTCTGCTTTGCATACCAAGATTCTCAATATCTTGAAGGTTTCGAACAAATTTGGGAGAAGCAACATAAGTTCCACTACCTTCCAAGCTATATAGTTTTCCCTCAATTTCTAATTTTTTTATAGCTTTACGCAAGGTTGAACGGCTAACATCCCACATTTCACACAGTTTACGCTCTGCCGGCAGCTTGTCATGCGGCATCATATGATTTTCTTTAATATAACATTCCAGCATCTCACCTAAGATAACTCTGGGTTTTTCGCGGTATTCAGACTGCATCACAATTCTCCCTTATCTGACTAATATAATTCAGTATAGCATATTTCATCAAAATCGTCATAAAAATTGTAATACACTGAATCCTTTCAAATTAATTATTTACTAATTTTCAACGTATGAGTGGTGCATAAAAGACCTGATGAACGTGCATATCAATAATTATAGTAAATTATCCTATTCATTAAACATAGAGAGCAGATTTTTAATGGAACGTTTTGCGTACATTCT
>JAQUYA010000077.1:2736-13567 GCA_028692055.1 Lachnospiraceae bacterium
CTATTAATTTATTTACACAAGCAGGGTAGCCCATTTTCAATAAGGTTACCCTGCCTGTCATGTTACTTATTATGTCTCTCTTAGTATTCAAGCTGACGATAATACCGGCGAATTGATATCGGATGGCAATTCAACTTTTCAATATGAGCATCCATTCTCTGGGTAACGCAGTGCATTACCATATAGGAGATCAGTCCTCTGAATTCCGGACTAATACCTTCCAGCTCATAATCTTTGGTATCAATAATTGTATAACGGGAGCATATTTTTGGAAGGAAACGTGCTACACGCTCAGCCAGTGAGCGCTCCTCATCTTCTCCGATAAAAAGGGTAACATTAGTATCACGATCTACGACTTCAAGAGTTCCATGAAGAAATTCTGCTGCATGAATGGATTTGGTACGCAGCCAATGTTGTTCTTCTACGTAGCACATTGCATAGGAGTAGACAGCTCCCCAAAGGTTACCTGCACCGATATAGTAATGAATCGGGTCATCTTTATGCTCCATAGCAAATTTCTCACCAAATTCATCTGCTTTCTTCTCTACCTCTACCAGATCTTTTGCCAGATATTTGTCCAATTCTGCATAGAACTGCTCATATTTCTCGAATTCTCCATTTTTATACATTAGACGATGTGCTAGCATGAATAGCTTCATCTGTTCATTCTTCGGATGGGAAACTACATGGTCAGACATCTGTGCCAAAGTAGAATCTTCTGTCTCAATAAATCCTACCACTTTGGCTCCAATCTCTTTTACTTTCTTCACTGCCTCGATTAACTCCATCGTTGTTCCAGTTACAGATGCAATTACGACTACAGATTTTTGAGTCAGACGTTTATTGCCATTCGTTATATATTCTGCTGCACTTTGTGCATAGAATGGAAGCTTGCTCTTTCCTACTGTACCATCTATTACTTGAATACTGGAAGCCAAAGTTCCACCGATTCCCATAAAAAATACTGCATCAAAGCTCTTATCAAAAAGCTCGTCTGCAATCTTCTCAACTTCTGGACGCAGAGAAAGCATTCCGTTTACATTATCTAACTGCCATTGTTCATCAAATTTTAACATTATTAATTCCTTCTTTCTTATATTCTATAGCAACGCTGTTATTTTCATCTCACTATTGCTGATTTTCCTTGTTCTTTTTTTCCCAATACATATATGCTGGAAGTCCTGTACCTACTGCAACAACTGCAGCCATGATACCTGCAATCGGAGCCCACATGAATGTGGATACTATCAGGATCAAAGTTGTTCCCATAGCTCCTGCAACCATCAGAGGCCATACCGGCATCTTCCAAGTCGGTTTATATCCTTCCTTTTTGCGAAGGACAATGATAGTACCAAAAGTCATGAAGTTCTTAACAAGTGTTACTAGCGTGAAGTATCCAAGTAATTCAGAAATGGATCCTGCAAAAACCATGATAATTGCAATTCCGCAAATTGCTAAGAAAGAAACATATGGTGTTTCCCAATCCTTATGAACCTTAGCAAAGGACTTAAAAAAAAGTCTGTCTTTTGCCATTGCATACTCCATTCGTGGAGAGAACATAATCTGACTGGACAGCACGCCAATAATAACAAGGCAGGCGGTAATTGCTGCAATAGTTCCTGCTGCACTTCCAATAAACGGTATCCGCGCCGCTGCATCTGCCACTGCTGCTCCACTGTTTGTCAAAACATCCATTGGTAAAAGTCCTGTTACCACTACTGCAAGGAGTACATATATAGCACTAACCACCCCTACAGAAATAATCAGTGCGCGTGGCATGTTTTTGCTTGGATTCTTAATTTCTCCACTCATGTAGCAAACCGCACTCATACCGTCAAAGGACCAAGTTGTTGCAGAAATTGCTGCAAGTAAAGTCATAATTCCAACAGAGGTTCCTGCTACCGCCGGTGCAGTAATCAAATCACCTTTGATATAAAAGATACCAATTCCAATCAGAATTATGAACGGAATAAGTTTCAAAGCGGTAAAAATCGTCTGGAATTTGCCACCACCTTCTACACTTCGCATATGAAGAAATGTAAAAATCAGTATCAAAGCAACTGCAATTAATTTCAGCGCTATTCCACTCCAATTGAAAAGAAAACCAATATAATTTGCTGCAGCAAGTGCCATAATTGCAACTGAATTTGAATCCGTTGCCCAGAAACTAATCCATCCACAGAGGAAGGCCAACGGGCGTGAACCCGCTTCACGGAAATATATGTACTGCCCCCCATCTTCTGGATAAGCCGTTGCTAGCTCCGCATAGCATAAGTTAGCTGGAATGTTAATGATACCTCCAACAATAAAAGCTAGTAACATTATAAATGCCATATGACTGGCTGCCGCTACTTCCCCTAGGGAAGAGAAAATACCTGAACCAATTGTACTTCCCACGCTGAGAGCAATTGCTGCACCAAGGCCTAATTTTCTTTTCATTTCTACCTGACCACTTTTTACCTGGGTGCTTTCTGATATCTGTGTCATTTTGTTTCTCCCTTCTTTTTAATAGATGAATTAATAAGAATTTAGTACCAAATTCATTGCTATGTTAACCTAACAGATGAATTATGTCAATACTAAAACCAATTATTTTATTTTTTTATACATAATGTAGATTTACAAGCGAAACAATTGTGCATTATGCCAATTTTATTACTTTTGTACATGTGTTTGAATTGGTATAGTTATATTAATATTTGTCATGTTTAAATTTCCCAATAGGGTAAGTAGAACATATACCCTCCCTATAAAACATCTACTACATTTTTGGGATGATTTTTTTTTAATAAAATCCTTCAATTGCGACCTTCTTAATGTAATTGTACTGCTTTCAGATTAGTTTTTTTAACTCAGTATCCTAAAATTGATTAAATAGTACCACTTTGTATTAACTTCAGCAGGAACTAATCATCTCTATCTATCGTTGCATTTTTAAAATTGCTTAAACTTACCGGAACAGGTCTTGCTTAAAAACATGAAAAATAAGGCCTATGGCATCAGTCTGATGCCATAGGCCTTTACTTTTAAATTATCTAATAAAAAGCTAAAAATGTTTCTTTCCTGAAATTTAAAAAATCTATGGAAGCCGATTATTTTTTACGGATAACTCCTTTTTGTAAGTATATATTACCGTAAATATCTTCTTCGCCGGTACCAATAACCAAATCCAATTCATCGGCAACCGACCAGAATTCGTCACTGTCCTGATACTGGATACCATTGGGCAGTTTGGCGAATTCTTCACTGTTTTTCACTATTTCTTCATATTTTGCCCAAACACCTGGAGCAGCAATGCCATTCTCGGTATTACAGATGCGGACAGAGTTGTCGATATAATCATCAAGAGGAATCAGCTGAAGAATGGCTTTCAGAATCTCCGGACCACTTACTCCGTCAACACGAACGCGATATGAGTTTTCATTTCCTAACGTGTTGATGCCGCAGTTGCCATCGCAGATCATGATTTTTGCACCATGACCGACAGCACACAGTGCTTTTAACAAGTCAGGAGACATGCAAGTTGGAATATTTTTTAACATATAAAACCCTCCTATATATAAATATAATTTTTTATTATGTAACACCTTAAACACTAATATAATTGCTTAACATAAGAGATATCTCTATTGGCACTGAAGATACTGATGCCAAATATCTGATCACCAGTTGTATCAATACAAGTGTCTGATATGCCATTTCTATCTCAATATTGTAGAACTAAAAGATCTCATCCGGTGTAAAAACTTCACTCTTATGGCCTACCTGTTACTGCCATATTACACCTTCTCATATCATGATTGTACTTTCTGTCCATCAAAAAGTCAAGCATAATAGTACAAAGTTTTCCATACCTCTTCCTATATATTTATAGAAGCTCTCTTCAGTTATTTCGAATGTCTCCAAATACTGTAAAGGACATTTAAATCAACTTATACATGCAGATTTATCTTGTAATAAGCTTTTCATCTTTGGCGAGTTCCCATCATTTATAATTCCCATCGAGTACACTGCTCGTATCCTAAGTTTTAGTCGCTGCAACAGAATGTTTCTACCTATCACACTGAGAGAGGAACGCTTGGAATAGCTTCGTCTGTTCAGCAGAATCGTACATCATTTCTGGATGCCATTGTACACCGACGACAAATTTATGTCCAGAAACCTCAATTCCTTCTGGCACGCCATCAAAGGAATATGCCGTAATCGTGACATCTGTTCCTGGTTCTCGGATAGCCTGATGGTGGATAGAATTTACCTGTACTTTGGCTGTTCCGTAAATATCTTTTAAAATGGAACCTTCTGAGAGGGTGACATTATGCCAGGCATAATTGCGCGGATAGTTATCTCCAAAATGATGTTCAAAATCACCTTCTTTTTCTAAATCCTGATACAGACTGCCACCGCAGGCAACATTGAGAATCTGGGTTCCACGGCATATTCCCAGAACTGGCTTCTCATGCTCCAACGCAAACTGAACAAGCCTGATATCCTGTGCGTCTCGTTCAGGAATGATGAGTCCAGAATGTTTATTGCATTGTCCATAGCGTTCAGGTCCAACATCATGACCTCCGGTAACTAGAATTCCATCTAGTTTTTCCAACAGTGGATACAGAGATTCAAATGATTCACACTGGGGAATTAAGACCGGCGATCCACCTGCCTTTTCAATGGACTGCACATAATCACCAGCTACAAAATTCCAATCTTGTCCCTCCGCCCCCATACCGGAAGCTCGTCCAACGATATCTCGATAATCATAATTACACGTGATTCCAATTAATGGTTTCATTTATTTTCTCCTCATATAAAAAGTGATAGCTTTCTGGAACTTTAATTTCAAAAGTCACTATCTCGCAGACATAACATTTTCCGTTCAAGCTGACCACAAGGATTCTGTATCTCCGCATTTGAATGATTACAGGCTATAATTTCTTTCCCCATTATCATTACTATTTTTCATATCAAGTAATTACTTTTATAGTATAACAAATTTTGAGCAAAAGAAAAGACTAATAGATTATACTATTGATCTTTTTGATCAGCTACCTATCTTTTCATCTAAGGGTATTTAAATTCAATTCTTCATACTTTTACATTTCTAATAGACCCTTCACTACCCTTTCGATCTCATTCATATCCGGTAAAATTAAATCCGACATGCTCTGGTCAAACTCAAATCGTGTTTCTTCCCGCGCGATCACATACGCGCCCGCTCTCTTGCCTGCCAATATTCCATAGGACGAGTCCTCTATCACGATACATTGCCCAATGGGTACGTGCAACTTCTCTGCTGTCCGTATGTAGATTTCCGGGTTAGGCTTACTCTCTTTAAACATCTCGCCGCTCAATATTACATCAAAGCAGGAACGCAGCTTCGTCTCGCTTAAGACTTCCCCGATATCCTCCATACTTGAGGACGAAGCCATTCCCAGCTTTTTTCCGTTCTCGCTCAGTGCTGTTATCAGTGCTTTCACTCCCGGTATCAAAATGTCATTATAATTCAGTGGGTATTCTTCACACTCCAGTAAGTATTCCTTCCATAACACATTGGCCTTCTCTTCGCTCCCACATTTTGCTTTGATAAATGCAACACCCGCTGCCTGAGAAATCCCTACAAGGTTGCTAAGCTCGTGAAATCCAACCTGTATCCCTTTGCCCGCCAAGAAGTCTTTCAGCCATTTCAGATAAACCGGTTCGCTATCCACTATAATTCCATCCATATCAAAGATCACTGCTTCGTATCTCATATTCTTATCCCAGGAACCCAAAGTACGCACCGGCGATCCCCAGAGCCATCAATATGAACATCATAACTATTGGACTACATTTTTTCTTTTTGAAAATGACATAGACAATTCCAAACAAGGCAAGGGGCAACAGTCCCGGCACGATCCCATCCAGAATTTCTTGTATGGTGGTGGTTTCTTCCCCCATTCCAATCTGAATAGGTATCGACAAATACACCATTTCCGCAGTCAACGCACCGGCAACCGTCAATCCCAAGATACTCGCTGCACGCATGACTTTCTCCATCATTCCGGAGGCTTCCAGTTTTGTTGTTACTTCCGCACCGAATTTGTAACCTAAAAAGGTCATAATGTAGCGGATTCCAAAATTGGGAATATTAAAGGTCAACCAAAATAAGATAGGGCCTAATATACTACCCTTGATCGCCAAAGAAACCCCGATGCTCATGGCAATAATTCTTATCGTCCCCCAATAAATCGCATCTCCGATACCGGATAGCGGTCCCATAAATGCTGTCTTTACGTTTGAAATCGAGTCAGTGTCAAAGTTCCCGGGATCTTCTGCCCGTTTTTCCTCCATCGCCACACTGATTCCAAGCGGTAAGGTGGAGATATACGGTGTTACATTATACAATTCCATATGCCGCTTCAACGCATCTATATAATCTTCCTTTTTCGGATATAATTTCTTAAGTACCGGCAGCATGGCAAAACAGTATCCGGAATGCATCATTCTTTCATAGTTCCAGGCATGCTCCATAGGAATCGAACGCCAGAATACTTTCCGCAAATCTTTTTTTGTGATTATACCGTTATAATCAGCATGTATTTTAGAACTCATCTAATCCATCTCCTTTCGTCTCAACTTTGACCACAGGTTCGGATGATAGCGCCCGCCCTTTATTCATGGTAAACATAACCGCCAGTATCAAGACTGCCAACAACGCTACCCCCGTGGTAGATATTCCGGAATAGGCTACCACAAAATACCCGATAAAGAAAAATGGTACCACATCCTTTTTCATAATCATCTGCGCCAGCATCGCAAATCCCATCGCCGGTAAAAGCCCTCCGGCAATATCCATTCCTGTACTGACAAATTCCGGAATACTTCCCATGATACTGGTCACTTTATCTGTTCCAAAATAAAATGCCAGAGGCAACAGCAGCGGCGTCGTTACGCCCCATGCCACAAAACCGCTGAGTATAAAATTCCGCTGAAAGGCTTTGTCCTTTCCCTCTTCAATATTACGATCACAAATGTGCGCAAATATCTGCAATATCGGATAGCCGATCGAGTTGCTGATTGCCAACATAATGGTTGCGATCGGGATTCCTAATGTCAAAGCCATTTCCGGCCCCTGTCCCGAGTTGATCGCAAATGCAACTCCTAATATTGTTCCGGAAATCATATCCGGCGGATCATACCCTCCAATGGACGTTGCCCCCGCAAATGCCAGTTCCATTGTGGCACCCATAATGATACCTGCCTCCATATCACCCATAATCAATCCAGTCAGCGGGCCCAGGATCAAAGGACGCTGAATGAAACAAGTCCCCAAAAACCATTCTGCATTGGACAACATCACCAGTACTCCTAGCAAAATTGCTTGTATTGCTGTACTCATAGCTCTTCCTCCTCGCTCTCATTATTTTAAAATTTTTTTACAATCCAGTTCTTTTACTTCCGGCAGTCCCTGCACATATACATATACTCCCTGAGCCTGCAGGTGCTTCAACTTTTCTTCTTCTTCCAAAGACACAAATACGACCGGACCTATTTCCCGTTTCCCTTCTCCCGGCTTTGTTCCGCCGAGATTCAATTTCTGGATCCCCGTCTCCTCTACGAGTCTTACTGCCCCATTAACAGTTTCGCAAACCACGAACAGGTTATATTTATCCGTGGTACCGCTTTTAATTGCCTGAATACTCTCTTCTACGTTCTTCACGACCACTTTCACGCCCGGTGGCTTTGCCAGTTTTATCGAAGAAATCCGTATAGGATCATCCAATAACGTATCACTCACCAGTAATATACAATCTATGCCCAGATGTGCAGTCCATGCAAATGCAACCTGACCGTGCAGCAATCGATAATCTGTTCTAACTAATTTAATCATGTTTTCGCTCCTTTTCTTTGTCTTAAAACTCATCCAATTCTTCGGATGCAATCAGAGTATTGCAGTACTGAAGCCCTTCCTTTGCTTCTTCAATCGTCTCTTGTATAACTTCCTCAACCCTCCTATTTTCATCTGCCAGCAGCAGTTGTATTACAAATGCCAGATTTACGCCACAGACCAGGTGCACCTTCGCTTGTTCCGCAATTTTCATCATTTCATTGTTTACACTGCCTCCTAGCACATCCGTCAAAACAATCACATCCTCATGCTTTGAATGTTTTTCAATTTCAGCTTTCACCTGTTCTAAATAGTCCTCGCTTCCCTCCACATATGCATTCACAAAAGGTATCTTCTTCCCTAGGATCAATTTAACCGCTGAAGCCATTCCCTCTGAAAAACGCGCATGTCCTGTAATCACATAATGCCGCATAATATTCCTCCTTTAAAATGGTTTTCTTCTGTATAACCAGGGGTTTTCCCGCTGATTTTCTCTTCAAACCGCCGGAACAGAGGATGTTCCCCTGTAATGTTCAATTCTTTTGCGACGATATTTTGTGATACAGAATAAGATAAATACAATCGCCGGAAACATTGCCGGATTCGAAACTTTCTATCCTCTTTTCATTTTTGTATATACCACGTATACGTGTTAGCTTTTTAAGCATACCTCATATTTTTTTCTTTGTCAATATAGACTACTATTTTGTCTTATATCTATTTATTTTGTTAATTATGTATATTTTAAAGTCTCTTTTCCACAATAAAAAAAGGTGGTACCACTTGTTTTAGTGTGTACCACTTGACTATATTTTCAACTGGTTTATTATACCATTATATAAGCAAAGCAAACCAGTTTGAAATTGTCTTTATAAACGGGGATTTTTCTATTTTATTGTGCATACCACTTAAAGGTAGTCTACACCTGCGCTGTTTACTGGTTCGCTATACCAACATTAACTGGTCTAGAGGTGAAAAATGACGAACACACAACCTATCTATGTTCAATTAGCAGATTTTTTTCATTCCCAAACATTTCATGACATCAAAAGAGACACCCCTTTGATTTGAGTGTCTCTAACAGTAATCCATCAGTTAATATTACGGTATCGAAGTATTTGCTTCATCAAGTAATGCCATCGCAGAAACAGTCATAATTAATTAAGCATTATTTTAATTCAGTCTTCCATAGACCGTGCAGGTTGCAATAGGCATAGACAGCAATTGGTTTATCCTCTTCAAAGCTAAATAAAGCTTTGGGAGTTTGTCCAACTTTAAGACATTTACGTTGTCCGCCGTTCTCTGTTTCAACATATACAAAGTCAATATGATGTGCTTCCTCCATCGGGTGAGGGATACTACCAATTGCCACTTCCATCTTATTTTCCAAAGCCGAGACAACAGGTAAATGTTTTTCTACCGAAGCCTCGACTGTGTTCGGGATGAGTTCGGTCATTTCTTCACCACAGCAGACCATGGGAACACCTTTGTTCTCAATTAAACCGATCAAATTTCCGCAATGTTTGCAAATAAAGAATTTTTGCTTGCTACACATAAAAAACCCTCCTTAAAATTAATAATTTTCTTTTCTTACTTCAAAGAAACTCTGTGGATGCGCACAAACCGAACAAACCTCCGGTGCCTTCTTACCCATAACAAGATGTCCGCAGTTACGGCATTCCCACATGGTTTCTTCCGATTTTTCAAATACCTTCTGCATGTCTATATTTTTAAGAAGTGCACGATATCTTTCCTCGTGAGCTTTCTCGATTTTTGCAACCAATCTGAACTGCGCTGCAAGTGCGGTAAAGCCTTCATCCTCTGCATCCTTGGCAAACCCTTCATACATGTCCGTCCACTCATAATTTTCGCCTTCAGCTGCATGAAGCAAATTAGCTGCTGTATCTCCAAGCTCACCAAGCGCTTTAAACCAAAGCTTTGCGTGCTCCTTTTCATTGTTGGCAGTTGCTTCAAATATTGCTGCAATTTGCTCAAAGCCTTCTTTTTTCGCTACAGATGCAAAGTAGGTATACTTGTTCCTTGCCTGTGATTCACCAGCAAATGCCGCTGCGAGATTTTTCTCTGTTTTTGTTCCTTTCATGTTCATACTCTTTTCTCCTCCTGTTTCATCTTGAATTTTTGAAAAATCAATTGCTCCATGTTTACAAATTGGGCATATAAAATCCGATGGCAGAACTTCACCTTCATGTATATATCCACAAATATTACAACGCCAACCTTTTTTTATTTCTTGTGTTGGCTTTGGTTTTATATATTTTTGATAATATGTATAAGTTACAGTTTCATCATTGTTTATTGAATGAGCATCAATTACTTCTGCTTTAAATAATGTATGGGTTCCAAAATCAAGCACTTCCACAACCTTGCAATATAGATAGGAATTTGTAAATTTAGACAGATAAAAAAGTCCACTTTCGCCTACCAATTTATCTTCGTAATTTGAAAATTTATCTGTAGTTTTTCCTGATTGATAACCAAAATGCTTGAAAACATCAAATGGCGTATTCTGAGTCAAAACGGAAATATTAAATTCCTTGGTTTTCATAATCATATCATGAGTAAAATTTTGTTTATTTACACCTACCACAATGATTAGAGGAGTATCTGTAACTTGCATAACTGTATTAATAATACATCCGTTATTTTTATCCCCATCCTTTGCTGTCAAAACATACAAACCGTATCCTATATTAAACAGCGCCTTATTATCCATTATTTACCTCTTTTCTTAAGTTATAGAAAAACAGTGTATATATTCCATATTATATCATATTATTTTATAAAAATCATCTAGATTAGGATAAATAATTGTACATTAAGTTACAGTTCAGCCTAGCGGCTGAACCCATCACCAATACACCGGCTAAAAGATAGCTGGTGTACCGTTAAATACTTTGCAGATATTTTCGAATATCTGCATTTTTCTACGTTTACAAGTTTCTATAA
>JAQUYA010000006.1 GCA_028692055.1 Lachnospiraceae bacterium
CCATCTTCCCTCAAGCGAAGTACTGTGATTTTACCATCGTGATATCCAGCAACAAATAAAAATTTATCATCATAATCAGTAGATAAATAGCAGCCTCGCATACCATTGATGGTTCCCTGATTAATAACTTCCAGTTCACCACCTTTTAAAACTTTGTATGCTTCTACTCCTAAATCTGTAATGGAATACAAGTATTTCTGGTTATGGGATATTGTTACATAGGAAGAATTGGTAATCTGCACCTCATCTTTTTCTATAAATCTTCCTTTTTCCATATCTACATCATATATTTTAATTCCATGATTATCACCCATTGTATAAGTGGATACGTACGCAACGTATTTTTCTTTTGCCATTTTAACTCCCCTCTTCGTGTTTTAGCACGAGTATCAGCAACGAGTTGTATGCTTTGCAAACTCCTCTTATGCTAAATCAATAGTTGAATATGTCTTTTCTTCTTATTTAAAACATTGCCTATATTTTATCATAAACAAAGTCGTTTGTTAATATGGCACTTTGTAAAAATTCATTTAATTTCTGTCTAGAATATTTCTGTATAGAATACGTAAATTATATTGACTTCCTGCTCATTTTTAGTATAATAGATTTCAGCGTCTAAGTATAGTATAGGTAAACTTTATATTTATTATATGTGTTTTTTACCGCTTTTGGCAGGAGGAAAATTCATTATGAAAATAGGGAAAAAATTAAAAGAACTTCGTATTCAAAAAGGACTGACACAGGAAGAGCTTGCCGATAGAGCCGAACTTTCAAAAGGATTTATTTCCCAGGTGGAACGTGACCTGACTTCCCCTTCTATTGCTACGCTTGTGGATATTCTACAATGTCTTGGACTGGATTTAAAAGAATTTTTTAATGATACAGAAGATAATCAGATTGTATTCCATTACTCGGATTATTTCGAGAAAGTGGATGAAGCTTTACATAATAAAATAGAATGGATAATTCCAAATGCACAGAAAAATATTATGGAGCCCATTCGTCTGACTCTTGAACCTGGTGGTTCTACCTATCCTGATGTCCCCCACGAGGGTGAAGAATTTGGCTATGTCATCTCCGGTAGTGTATACATTCATGTTGGACAAAAGAAATATTTAGCGAAAAAGGGGGAGTCTTTCTATTTTGTTCCAAACACAAGTCATTATATTTCTGCACACGCAAAAAATGGTGCTACCATCCTATGGGTAAGCACCCCACCAAGCTTTTAATTTCAGGAGGCACTTATGAGTAATAAACTAATCGATTTACAAAATATCTCAAAATCCTATGGCTCCAACATTATATTGGATGAAATGAATTTATATATACGTGAAAATGAATTCTTAACTTTATTAGGTCCCAGTGGTTGCGGCAAAACCACTACCCTTCGTATTATCGGTGGCTTTGAAACACCGGATAAAGGGCAGGTTATCTTTGATAAAAAAGATATTTCAAAGCTGCCTCCCAATAAACGCCAGCTAAATACAGTATTCCAGAAATATGCTCTTTTTACACATATGACCATTGCAGAAAATATTGCTTTTGGTTTAAAAATCAAGAATAAAAGCAAAACATACATTGATGATAAGATAAAATACGCCCTTAAATTGGTTAACTTAGATGGTTTTGACCATCGTATGCCGGATTCTCTAAGTGGCGGCCAGCAGCAGCGTATTGCCATTGCACGTGCAATTGTAAATGAGCCAAAAGTATTACTGCTTGATGAACCTTTAGGCGCTCTTGACCTAAAGCTGCGTCAGGATATGCAATATGAATTAATCCGTCTTAAAAACGAACTCGGTATTACCTTCATCTATGTTACTCATGATCAGGAAGAAGCCCTTACCATGTCCGATACGATTGTCGTTATGAACCAGGGATACATCCAGCAGATTGGTACACCAGAAGACATCTATAATGAACCGGAGAATGCATTTGTAGCTGATTTTATCGGGGATAGCAATATCATATCTTCTACAATGGTGCGGGACGAACTGGTTGACATTCTCGGTGCAAAGTTTACCTGTGTAGACACTGGTTTCGGCGAAAACAAGCCTGTCGATGTGGTAATTCGTCCGGAGGACGTGGAATTGACTGCACCAGAAGCAGGTACCATCCAGGGAGTCGTTACACACATTATTTTTAAGGGTGTTCATTATGAAATGGAAGTCACTGCAAATGGTTTTGAATGGTTAGTCCATTCTACTAAAATGTATGAAGTTGGAACAAAGGTCGGCATTTATATTGACCCTTTTAATATTCAAATCATGCATAAACCTGTTTCTGAGGATGAGGAGGCTGTGAGCATCGATGAATAGAAAATGGATGTCAACACCATACCTGGTTTGGTCCATCGCTTTTATTATCATTCCCTTATGTATGGTGTTCTATTATGGGTTTACAGACAAAACAGGTGCCTTTACCCTTGCAAATATCATTGCAATTACAATGGAAGAACATATGAAAGCCTTATGGTTATCAATGCTGCTATCCTTTATCAGTACGATTATTTGTATTTTACTGGCTTACCCTTTGGCATTAATTCTCTGTAATTTAAGTGTCAATCAAAACAGTTTTTTGGTCCTGATTTTTATATTGCCAATGTGGATGAACTTCCTGCTTCGTACGCTGGCCTGGCAGACCCTGTTAGAGAAAACCGGTGTTATCAACAGCATCTTAACTTCTCTGCATCTGCCACCACTTACGATTATTAATACCCCTTATGCAATTATACTTGGTATGGTATACAACTTTTTGCCTTTTATGGTTTTACCGATTTATAATTCACTTAGTAAAATTGATCCGAATGTTGTAAACGCTGCCAGAGATTTAGGTGCAAATAGTATCCAGACATTCTTTAAGGTCATTTTTCCGTTGAGTCTTCCGGGTGTTATCAGTGGAATTACCATGGTATTTGTACCAGCACTCACGACCTTCGTTATCAGCAATTTATTAGGTGGAAGTAAGATTCTCCTAATCGGCAATGTAATTGAACAGGAATTTACGCAGACGAATAATTGGAATCTTGGAAGTGGTTTATCCATCGTCCTTATGATTTTTATTATTATCAGTATCATCATTTCCACAATTACGGATAAAGACGGGGAGGGCTCTTCGTTATGATGAAAACTACCTTACAAAAAATATATATCGCACTTATTTTTGTTTTTTTATATGCCCCGATTGCAACCTTAATGGTACTCTCCTTCAATGCCAGCAAAACACGTGCAAAATGGGGTGGTTTTACCCTGAAATGGTACTCTGCATTATTTAAAAATGATGCTATTTTGCAGGCGCTTTATACAACTTTGCTGATTGCTTTCCTTTCTGCCTTTATTGCAACCATCATCGGAACTGTTGCAGCAATTGCTATAAATAGTATGAAAAAGAAAAACAGAGCATTTTTTATGGGTGTCACCAATATTCCCATGGTAAATGCAGAAATCGTTACTGGTATTTCACTTATGTTATTATTTATCAGTGTTGGTATACGCTTCGGCTTTCTGACTGTTTTGCTTGCGCATATTACCTTTAATATTCCTTATGTTATTTTAAGCGTATTACCACGGTTAAAGCAGTTGAATCCAAGTACTTATGAGGCTGCACTTGATTTGGGTGCAACACATACCACTGCTTTTTTTAAAGTTGTATTTCCTGATATTCTACCCGGCGTATTGTCCGGATTTCTAATGGCGTTTACCATGTCATTAGATGATTTTATTATCACTCACTTTACGAAAGGACCTGGTTTAGATACCTTGTCCACTAAGATTTATACCGAAGTTAAAAAAGGAATCAAACCGGAAATGTATTCCTTATCAACGTTGATTTTTGTATCTGTGTTAATACTGCTCGTGCTGGTCAACCGCACACCAAAAGGGCAAAAAGATGTTTCGTCGTGCTAAAGCACGAAGATGGGAGAAATTATTATGAAAAAATTATTGTCTATTGCATTACTGGCTGTTTTTACAGTAACCTTATTAACTGCTTGTGGTAATACCACCAGTGCAAATAGTGCTGGTCAGGTCATCGTCTATAACTGGGGGGAATATATTGACCCGGATGTATTAACCATGTTTGAAGACGAAACCGGCATTAAAGTTGTTTATGATGAATTTGAAACCAATGAAATCATGTATCCTAAAATTGAAGCAGGTGCTTCCGATTATGATGTTATTTGTCCTTCCGATTATATGATTCAGAAAATGGTACAGAATGATTTATTGGAAGAAATTAACTTTGATAATATTCCAAATCTTGCAAATATTGGAAAACAATATTTGGATCAGTCAAGAGCCTTTGACCCGGATAATAAATATTCCATACCTTATTGTTGGGGAACGGTTGGTATCCTTTATAATAAGACCATGGTTACGGAACCGGTTGACAGTTGGTCCATTCTTTGGGACGAAAAATATAAAGACAATATTCTAATGCAGGATAGTGTTCGCGATGCCTTTATGGTTGCCTTAAAATTAAATGGATATTCTATGAACTCAACGAATCCTGATGAACTGAATGTTGCAAAGCAATCTCTTATTGAGCAAAAACCTCTCGTACAGGCATATGTCATTGACCAGGTACGTGATAAAATGATTGGAAATGAAGCGGCTCTTGGTGTCATTTATTCTGGTGAAGCTATCTTCACACAAAGAGAAAATCCGGATTTGGAATATGTGATTCCAAAAGAAGGCACAAATATATGGATTGATTCCTGGGTGATTCCAAAAGGTTCAAAAAACAAAGAAAATGCAGAAGCTTTTATTAATTTTATGTGTCGGGAAGACATTGCTCTGAAAAATTTCGAGTACATAACCTATTCTACCCCAAATGATGCGGCACGTGCCTTAATTGAAGATGAAGATATCAAGAACTCTCCGATTGCTTTTCCGACTCTGGCCGACTATGAGAATCTGGAAACATTTCAGTATTTAGGTGAAGATGCGGATGCACTCTATAATCAATTATGGAAAGAAGTAAAATCCGAATAATAAGGTGACATATGGAACGAATAGTAACCTATACAATTACAGAAATGAACAATCATAAACCCATAGACTTGTTTTTAAAGTCTATGGGTTATTCCAGTCAAAATATTATTGCCTTAAAAAAAATGCCAGAAAGTATTCTGGTAAATGGAACTTGGGAACATGTGAACTTCAAACTGCATACGAATGATGTACTTACCATTCATGTGAAAGAAACACTCTCTTCCCTCAATATTGTGCCAATCTCTCTCCCACTCAATATTGTATATGAGGATGCCGATATTCTGGTCATTAATAAAACTGCTCATATGCCGATACATCCCTCACAAAATAATTATGACAACACTCTTGCGAATGCTGTCATGTATTATTTTAATAATCAGAATATTCCATATACTTTCCGATGCATCAATCGTTTAGACCGTGACACCACCGGGCTTACCATATTGGCAAAACATATGATAAGTGCAGGTATCTTATCTGCTATGGTTCAAAAACGCGAAATTAGACGAGAATATCTGGCTATTGTAGAAGGAATACCAAATCCTTCTTCCGGGGTCATTGATGCTCCAATTGGGCGAATGCCCGGCTCCACTATCGAACGTTTTGTTGACCTGGCTAATGGCGAACATGCAGTAACGCATTATGAAGTGCAAAGCAGTACTTGTGACAGTTCTCTTTCTCTTGTTTCACTATGGCTGGAAACTGGACGTACACATCAAATTCGTGTACATATGAAGCACATCGGTCATCCCTTAATTGGAGATTTTCTTTATAATCCAAATATGAAATTTATCAACCGGCAGGCATTGCACTCACACCGTTTAAGTTTTATGCACCCTATCACAAAACGGTTCATGGAATTTACCGCTCCGCTACCAGATGATATGCTTTTATTTAAATAATTTTAAATATTGCATTTGTATTTGATAAATGATTTCTAGATACGAGGTCTTTCTGGAAAGCCCACTTTCTTCTGTACCTTGCGTAAAGTCTTTAATGCATAATAGTTTGCCTTTTCTGCATTATCATGGATGATTTTATCAATATAGGTCTTGTCCTTTGACAATTCATCAAATCGTTCCTGTACTGGTTTGAGCACCCCTACTACAGACTCTCCAACGGCTAATTTGAAATCACCATAGCCTGTTCCGGCAAATTCTTTTACTGCTTCGTCCGGTGTCTTATTGGTACATGCACAATAGATATCAATCAAATTTTTAATTCCCGGTTGTTCATCTCTATATTGTACACATGCATCGGAGTCTGTTACTGCACGTTTAAATTTACGGATAATAGTATCCGGATCATCCATCAGATAGATACTTGCGTTTGCATTTTCATCAGACTTTGACATCTTCTTTTCAGGATCCTGAAGACTCATAATCTTTGCACCCGATTTACCCAGATAGCCCTCTGGAATCGTAAATACATCTCCATAAACAGAATTAAATCTCTGTGCAATATCTCTGCAAATTTCCAAATGCTGCATTTGGTCTTTTCCAACCGGTACGACATCCGCCTGATATAATAAAATATCAGCTGCCATTAGTACCGGATAGGTGTATAATCCTGCATTAATATTATCTGTATGTTTTGCTGCTTTATCTTTGAATTGAGTCATTCTGTTTAACTCGCCCATGTACGTAAAACAATTTAAAATCCATGCCAGTTCTGCATGACCTGAAACATGGGATTGATAATAAAGACAATTTTTCTCTGGATCTAATCCTGCTGCAATATATAAGGTCAACAAATTTCTGGCTCTTTTACGAAGTTCTGCCGGATCCTGTCTGACGGTAATCGAATGTAAATCCACTACCGAATAAAAGCATTCATATTCATCGCTTAATGTTACCCAGTTTTTTAATGCTCCCAAATAATTTCCTAATGTCAGATTTCCTGTTGCCTGCATACCACTAAACAGTATCTTTTTATCACCTATCATGTCTTCTCAACCTCCATATTTTCTCTTAGCAATTTTACCACTCACACATTGGTACGTCAATATTGGAAAAAGCCTGTTTTAAACAGGCTTTTCCTCACATCCGCAAGTTCCAGGGCATGGAAATGAAGGAAATGTAACCCTTGGTTCCGGTGCCGATGGTGGGCAGCATGGTTTTTCACATGGTCTTTCGCATGGTTTTTCACACCGCGAATTATTATTACATAAAAGTAAAATTAGAATTAATACACAACAGTTCATATGTTCTCCTGTATAAATAGCTTCTTATTCTTTACTTTACCATATGTTATTTTCTTACTTTTGTTCCCCTTTTTAATACATTTTTACGGGGTTGAATTTAAAGAAACCTTCGATTGCTTTTCCTTGTGCGCATGTAATACATTTTGGCGAATATAATGAAAGGTTTCTTTCTCGCCCTTATCTGCCAACATCTGTAATAAGAATTCCAAAAGTTCTTTCGTGTCTTTATGAATCGGAGCAAACTCTTTGCTTCGTAAGAAATAATGTAATGGGTCACTGTCGGTATAGGATTCTTTATTATATACCTTTGACGCAGCTATACGATCCATAATCATTTCAACAAGATATTGGGTGGGCATCGGAACTGGAACAAATCCAACACCCTTGGTCGTACTATAGTCTATCCAGTATTCATAATGATGTTTATTTCTTCCCTGATGATGCAGCCATGCACTGGAATATCCATATAGCTCACGCTCTGCATTATTCGGGCTTCTGTCACCTTGATAAAATTTCGCACCCACTGAAAACTCTGTGTAGGAATATTTAGACAAATCATGCAGAACTCCCTGCCTGTATAAACCTACTGCAAAACATCCCTTCAAAACCAAATATTTATGATATGTGATCGTCTTAAAATGTTTCCATGCCTTCCTGTCTATCTTCATTTCTATTTTTCATCCTTCCAAACCACCTGCATATGCAAGTAGAAAATTTCATGAGAAAAATGCTTTTTTTGCATTTTTCCAGTGTGAAGTTTTAATAATTCTTGACATGGTACTTTCATGTCTTAGAATTATTCTTCACGCTTTGCTTATTAATACAAGAATACTTCTTGGGGCTACCGCCACTTTTGTTTCACTTATCTGTTTATTCTCATTTCCCGCTGTAGACAAAATAATATTCCACTTCTTCCCTTTTGGAAGATTTGGCAGGGAAAATTCATGTTCCAGCCAATGCATATTATATGCTATATAGAAGAAATTGTCCTCTTCACCCGTTTCCTGCTCTGCATACTTGCCACAATACATGATTGCAATGTGACGATTATAGTTATCAATGACGGGACGCCATACTTCCTCTCCATGATAGGACATATCTGGATAGCCGCAGGACAAGGTATCCATAAGCTGGCATTCTGTCTTTCTCCTTAGAATCGGATGCTCTTTTCTCAACTGAATCAGTTTTTTGGTATATTCATAAATCTCACTGTTTTTTTGTAAAAGGTTCCAATCCAGCCACGAAGTACTATTATCCTGACAATATGCATTATTATTACCATTTTGTGAATTACCAAATTCATCACCACTCATAATCAATGGTGTTCCCTGTGCCAGAAGCACAAAAAATAAAGCATTTTTTATCTGCTGCATACGTAATTTTTGAATCGATTTTTTTCTGGTTTTTCCTTCAAGCCCACAATTCCAGCTATAATTATAATTTGTTCCGTCCTTATTTTCTTCACCATTTTCTTCATTATGTTTATAATCATATGAAACCAAATCCATAAGTGTAAAACCATAATAATTAGTAATGTAATTAACGGTTGCCATTTTTGCCGGATTATGTTTCATATGATACAGAAATGCCTGCAGCATATCCTCATCGCTCTTTAGATAACGTCTGGTAGTCTGCATAAATTTATCTTCGTACGAAGCTAAATTACGGTACGCAGGTACTTCTGTTTCCTCATAAATCTTATCGCATGGGAAATCATAATACATTAATTTGGTATTACTGAATAAGGGATCCGTTGCAATTAACGTAATCGGAAGTTCCTCCCCAAACAGATGTATACCATCAATATGGTATTCTAGCACCCAAAAACGCAATACTTCTAAAATAAAGCCCGGCTTTACTGTCTTTGGAAAATAAAATTGCATTATCAATTCCATTTGATTTTCATGAAGAGTTTTTATCAGTTCTTTCAATTCCTTATCGGCTGCATTGCTATCTGCCGCATAAGAAGCCTTTGGCGTGAAATAGTAACCCTTCTTAAATCCCCAATAGTTAATTTTGTTTTCTTCCTTCTGCAGTTCTAGATTTTCCTTATAATGTTCCATCATATATGGCATAGAAGACTTATTTTCTTCTACTACCAGTTCATCGAATTCATAAGCTGGCAGTATCTCCAGTGTAGTTACTCCTAAATCCTGAAGATAAGGAATCTTTTCCATAATTCCCCGAAAAGTACCTTTTCCTGTAACTTTAGAGGAGCTGTGTCTGGTAAATCCCCTTACATGCATACAATAAAAAATACTCTCTTCATAAGGAATCCGCGGCATCTTGTCTTTCTGCCAGTCAAATGTATTACTTTCAAAAGAAGCTCTCACCTGATTTTTATTTTCGTTCAGAATAAGCTTTCCCCATTTTTCATGCCCTACTAACTTTTTGGCATATGGGTCAATGATGATTTTATCATCACAGTAATAATTATAATCATATGCATCTGGATTGACTTCATCTAAAAATGCACAGTAAATATTTCCGATTCTGTTTTCCCGCGTGAATGGGATTCGTCTTTCTTTACCCGTGTTTCTTGTATACAGAACAATTCCACATTCCTCAACATTATTCATCGCAATTGCAAAATTAATTCCCTGTTGTGTAATTGTTACGCCTAACGGATATGGTCGTCCTGTTTTTAATCTCTGTGTTTTTTTCATGTAAATCCCCATCCGTCTGCTCCTGCAGACATTTAAATATGTGAAACATACTTATCTTATCATAACACAAAAGGAACTCCGAGGAAATATAATGCTTGTTTTTATTTTGCTTCTCCGTTATTATATTCATAAGTATCCATTTTATTATAGTGAAACAGATTGCCAGGAGGACATAGCATGAGTGTAAATGAAAAAGAAGAAGAATTAGGATTTGATGATGAGGAAATGACGGTAACCCTTGAATTAGAAGACGGCGAGGTAACCTGTGCTATTATTGTAATTCTTACGGTTGAGGAAAAAGATTACATTGTATTACTTCCACTTGACGAAGACGGTGAAAATGAAGATGGTGATGTATGGATTTACCGTTATCATGAAGATGAAAACGATGCTTCCGTAGAACCAACTCTTGAATATATCGAGGATGATGACGAATATCAAAAAGCTGCTGATGCTTTTTCTGAATATCTGGAAGAAACAGAGCATGATGAAATCGTCGAAGAACCAGAACAATAAATTTTTAAAAATCTTGAGATAGACTTTTCACCTTTTGCATTTGAAATATAAAAGAGGAAAAGTCTTTTTTTTGCCCTTGTCATTGCTACATAAAGCAGTCGTCTTTCTTCCTCTATTTCTTCCACTCGTTCTGCTTTGTTATGGGGAATGTTTTTTTCATTGATATCTGGAATCAATACCAGATCAAATTCCAGTCCCTTGGAACCATGCATGGTAAGTATGAATACAGCTTTCTTCTGCCCTTTTGACGATACCTCTGCCCTTTCTGTGTTTTCCTTTAATTTTTCACGTGTTTCCTCAATATGTGCCAGCCATTTATCTATTGTATCAAATTTCGCTGCTCTGCTTTGAATCTCATGCAGTATTTCCGCCCATTCTTTTATACTTATCTTTTTTTCTTTTGCATATTGACTAACGTAGTCATCATATCCCATTCCTTTTCGAATATAGTTAATGGCAGCATAAGGGTTCATGTTTTTCATCCGTTCCAAATCATATCTAAGACGTTTTACTTTTTCCTGCAAGAATGGTTTATCCTGATAAAATCTTATCAACGCTTCAAAGCTTATAACGGTATCCTCACAAGCCTTTCGGCTGAGATATCTTTTTGGTTTATTCATAATACGGAAAAAATCCTCCCGTCTTTCATTTTTACAAAATTGCAAATAACTTATAATGTCCTTTGCCAGAAAATGCTCATAGATGCTTGCTATTTTTTCTTTCATCTGAAATGGAATCTGATGTATCATCAACTGTTCTGCTAGATACCCTGCTCCTACATTGGTGCGATAAATAATCGCAATATCCTCATAGCTGTGTTTTGGCTCTCCCACATATTGTTTTATCAAATGTATCATATTCTCTACCTGCTCTTCTTCCGATGCAAACCCATGCAGGATTACTTCTTCCCCCTTCTCATTAAAACTTTGAATTTTCTTTGTAAAACGATTCTTATTTTCATTGATTAATTGAAGGGATGACGCTACAATATTTGATGAACATCTGTAATTAATATTCAGTAATATATTCCTGCATTTCGGATATTCCTTCTGAAATTGCTTAAGTATATTTGGATTTGCCCCACGAAATCCATAGATAGACTGATCATCATCACCCACTACAAAAAGATTATTTTCCGGTGCTGCCAGCATACGGACCACTTCATATTGAATAGGATTAATATCCTGAAATTCATCAATTAAGATATATGCATACTTCCTTTGCCATCTTGCTAATACTTCGCTTTTTGACTTTAGCAATTCATAACATTGCAACACCATATCATCAAAATCAACCTTTTGATTCTGCTTCATCAGATAACTATATTGTTTATATATTTCTTTAAATTTTGTGGATTCTATACTTATGGATTCATAAGTTTCTATTGGAATATTACTGTTTTTCAGAAAACTGATTTCATTTAGAATTTGTTCTGTCTGTTCTGTATCCGGTAAATCCTTTTCCATTACTTCCCTTAGATATTGTCTTTTTTCCTGTGAGGTTATGATATTTTCAAAACTGTAATGAAAGGTATTCTTTAAAATATGAAAATAAATTGCATGAAAGGTACCAAACGTAATCGGTAAAAATTCATCCTTCATAAGCTTTTGAAACCGCTGCTGCATTTCCATCGCTGCCGCTTTTGTAAACGTAATTACCAATATCTGATCCGATGGTATCCGATACTCCTCTACCAGATATTTTAATCTTTCTGTAATAACTGCCGTCTTCCCCGAGCCCGGCCCCGCCAAAACCATACACGGTCCCTCTTTATGACAAACTGCCTCTTTCTGCGCACAATTCAATTTCCTCACTCCTTTTCCTGCCTTTCCTTTTCTATTTTTATACCTGTTTTTATTTCTATTTCCATAACTTTTTTGATTTTGTGAATTATTATAATGATATATTATGATGCGTATGAATTTCCTAAGATTATTTTGATTTGTTGTAAATGAATTAATTTAATAATTTTATTTTCTATAAATTCCAAATACTTTGCATATATTACTATACTTTAAACTTTTTATTTGCCTTGCATTTTTTCTTTATTCTTTGCTTTTTGCATTATGCTTTCATTTTATACTTTTATCTTTTGTTTTGTGCTTCATACTCCAAGAAGCAGATTATGCAGGCAGCAACCGTGTGCATAGTTCTGCGAAGGAGCGTTTGAATGCGTTGGTACTTATGTAAAAGCATAATCGTCCCACAGCCAACACGCCCCAACTAGCACGCTCCTTCAAAAAGCTTCTATGCATTCTGCAGCAATTCAATTCCTTTTTGAATACGTTTGATAGATTCTTCTTTGCCAAGAATCTCCATGATTTCCGTAGCACCTGCCGGTGTCATTTGCTTACCGGATACTGCGGTACGGATTGGCCACATTGCAAAACCATTTTTGCATCCTTTTTTCTCCACGTAGGAAACAAGCGTCTGATACAAAGCATCATTGCTGTAATCCTCCTGTGCTTCAAAAACAGGCAATAATTCCTGTAAAACTTCCAGAGAAGATTCACTGTTTGTCTTCATTTTCTTATGTGTGTACATTGCAATATCATATTCCGGCAATTCTTCAAAGAAATCTACAAGTTCTTTTATTTCAGGAAAAGTCTCAATTCTTGTTTTCACCATTTCGGCAATTTTCTTTAAGTCAAGGTCTTTGGTTATGACTTCTTTTAAAACAGGTTCTGCCTTTTCGTAAAAAACATCAAAGTCCATTCGTTTGATATATTCGCCATTCATCCATTTCAGCTTCGTAAAGTCAAATACCGCTGGAGATTTTGACATGTGACGATAATTAAATTCTTTTACCAACTCATCTAACGTAAAGATTTCTTCATTATTTTCAGGACTCCAGCCAAGCAATGCCACATAATTTACAACTGCTTCTGTCAGAAATCCCTGCTCAATTAAGTCCTCATAAGAAGAATGTCCGCATCTCTTGGAAAGCTTGTGATGCTCCTCATCGGTAATTAACGGACAATGAACATAAACCGGCACTTCCCATCCAAAAGCATCATATAAACGGTTGTATTTTGGAGAAGAAGATAAATACTCATTACCACGTACCACATGCGTAATTCCCATCAAGTGATCATCTACCACATTGGCAAAATTATACGTTGGATAGCCATCCGATTTTATTAAAATCATATCATCCAATTCTGAATTATCTACGGTAATATCTCCGTATATTTCATCCGAGAAAGTTGTTGTTCCTTCGGTTGGGTTATTCTGTCTGATTACATATGGTTTCCCAGCAGCCAGATTTGCTTCCACTTCTTCTCTGGATAAAGACAAACAATGCTTATCATATACATTGATTTCTTTTCCTGCCACTTCACGGTTCAGGGTAGCCAGTCTTTCCTTATCACAAAAGCAATAATATGCCTGTCCTTTATCAATTAATTTTTTAGCATATTCCAAATAAATGCCCTGTGCCTGTCGTTCGCTCTGTACATATGGACCTACACCTTTATCCTTGTCCGGTCCTTCGTCGTGAATCAGCCCAGTTTTCTCTAATGTACGATAAATAATGTCTACAGCACCCTCCACCAGACGCTCCTGATCGGTATCTTCAATTCGAAGGATAAAATCTCCTCCCTCATGTTTGGTAATCAGATAGGCATATAATGCTGTTCTTAAATTTCCAACATGCATTCTGCCTGTTGGACTTGGTGCAAAACGAGTTCTAACTTTACTCATTTTTCTATTTCCTCCACATTTCCTATTTCTATAAAACAAAATCCACCAAATATTATAACCTATTTTTTAGGAATTTTCACTTCTGATTTTTCTTTAAATCCATTTACTTCCTTCGTAGCTTTCATAACGGCAATATTCGTACCTGCTCCGGCAACACATCCACCAGGACAAGCCATTCCTTCAATCAGGCAGCCATTTTTCTTGCCTAATTTTGCAAGCATTAAGATTTTCTTACATTCGGAAAGACTCTCTGCGTGTTCAATATTGACTTCTACTTCCGGATAATACTCACGAATACACTCTTCAATTGCATTTGCAACTCCACCGGCAACTCCATATCCACGTCCAGCACCTGTTGCGCCTTCCAGAATATCATCTGCTGCAACCTGCTCTATTACAATGCCTTTGGCTTCAAACATACCGACTAATTCTTCAAACGTAATTACAAAATCAACATCGGAACGAACGGTTCTACGCATTGCCTCCAGCTTCTTGGCCGCACAAGGGCCGATAAATACAACGCTTGCATCCGGGTGTTCTTCCTTAATCTTACGTGCTGTAGCAACCATAGGTGTTAATTCATTGGAAATACTTCCAATGGTTTCCGGGAAAAATTTCTTTGCAAGCATGGACCATGATGGACAACAGGAAGTCAGCAAAAATGGTAGTTCACCAGTTGTAACCTTGTGTACATAATGTTCTGCTTCTGCAATCGCACCCATGTCAGCTCCTATTGCTGTTTCATAGACATCAAAGAATCCCAATTCTTTCAATGCTGTCTTTATCATATCCGGTGTCGCATTTCCAAACTGACCCACAAAAGCCGGTGCTACTTGCGCAATAATTTTACGTCCAGACTGAATTGCTCTGATTAGCTGGAATATCTGAGATTTATCTGCAATCGCACCAAATGGACAACTAACCATGCATTGTCCGCAGGAAACACAGATTTCATTATCAATTTGCGCTCTGCCATGCTCATCATTCTTGATTGCATTTACACCACAGGCAGATGCACATGGACGTACCTGATGCGTAATCGCATCATATGGACAGATAGCCTTACATTTACCACAGCGGATACATTTTTCCTGGTCAATCTGGGATTTTCCATTTACCATTGTAATTGCGCCTTTTGGACATACTTCACGGCAAGGGTGAGCCAGACAGCCCATACATTTATTGCTTACTTCATAATCATTTTCCGGACATGCATTACATGCAGAAGGAATTACCTGCATCAGTGGTGGTTCATAATATTTATCGGAAATATTACTTTCCTCCACTCCCTGTGTGACATGCACTGGTTGGTTTTCCGGTCTGAGTGACATACCCATAGCAAGACGTATACGTTCTCTTACTACTGCACGTTCCCGATAAATACTTTCCCAGTACTGCGGGTTCTCCGTATCTATTATTTTATAAGGCAAGGCCTCCATATCATCGATTAAATTCTCTGAATGGTAAGCCAGATTTGCTACTTCCTTAAATACTCTCCTTCTAACTTTTCTTACCTGAGTATCAATACCTCTCATGATTTTCCTCCATTAATAAAAAATCCCTGGTCATCTGTGTCATAACAAACTAAAGTGTGACTTAATAGCCAACCTTATTTTGACACAAATGACTAAGGAAATCAAGTTTTATTGTTAATTTATTATCAAAAGAAAATTTTTCCGGTTTGATATACCATAACTGCCATTACCCATGCAAATAATAATTGAAATACAATCATTTTGATTGTAAATTTATGAGATTTACTCTCTTTGTCAATCGTAACCAGAGAAGCCACACATGGAATATAGAGTAAGCAGAAAATCATAAGGGAAAAGGCATTGGCGGCACCAAATCCCGGATTCATGCTTTGTATATTCGTCACTATCATCTGCATACCATCCGCGGAATTGGCATTCGCTACACCAAACAATACCGCAAAGCTGGATACTACTACTTCTTTGGCGGATATTCCTGATATTAAAGCAACTGCAATCTGCCACATGCCAAGTCCTGCCGGTGCCAGGACCGGAACCAGTAATTTGCCAATCATGGCTCCAAAGCTTTCTCCCGCATCGGTTACCATGCCCTGCATTCCATAATTCAGTAAAAACCAGATGATAATAGAGGCAATAAAAATCGTGGTACCTGCTTTGGTCAGATAATCCTTCAGCTTTGTCCACACATAAATACGTATGGTTCTTGCATTCGGACGTTTGTATTCTGGCAGTTCAATAAGCAGGGAGTCATTTGATTTTCCCTTTTCCAGCTTATTCATTACCAGTGCTATCAGAATCGCAATAATTAGTCCGATAATATACATGCTGATGCAGATTACAAATGGATTCTCAGGGAAAAACATTTCGGAAAATAATACATAAATCGGTAACCTGGCAGAACAGGACATAAACGGAGTAATGACCATAGTCTTTCTGCGGTCATGTTCTGTTTCCAATGCTCTGGTTGCCATAATTGCCGGAACAGTACAGCCAAATCCTAATATCATAGGTAGAAATGCTTTTCCGGATAAACCTACTTTTCCCATGATGCCATCCATCACATATGCCACACGCGCCATGTACCCGCTATCCTCTAATACTGCAAGTGCAAGAAATAAAATAGCAATGTTGGGCAAAAAAGTAAGTATACCGCCAACCCCTGCTATAATTCCATTTACTACAAGGGATATCAGCCAGTCTGCAGTTCCAAAGGATAATAAAGCCTGCTCCGTGCTGGTCGAAATAAAACCAAGTGCAATTTCAAAAACACCCTTCAATGCATCTCCAACTGTAAAAGTCATGAAAAACACAAATGCCATAATCAATAGGAACACCGGCACTCCCAAAACAGGATGCGTCAATACCTTATCTATCTGATCCGTCATTTGTTCTTTTTCTTCTTTATGAAAAAGTACTTCTTCCATAATACTGTCTATGTACTTATATTTTCTTTGAATAATCTGTTTTTCATAATTATGGTCTGCAACATTTAGTATCTGCATTGGATGTTCCATACGGACATCCTCATCATATTCCAGAAGCTTGATTGCATGCCATCTGGGAGACGAATGCGTCGGATAATTTGCCTGCATCATGACCTCTAATTTAGCAATTTTATTTTCGATTTCATCTGCATAATGTAAAATGTCATTTTGTGGACCTTCTTCATAATGATGTACTACCGCATGCAGTAGTATATCCAATCCGGTTCTTTTTGCTGCGGATACTGGCACCACGGGTATATTTCCAAGCATTTCCGGTAAACGGTGTAAATCAATTTCAAGTCCCCGCTCTTTTACAATATCCATCATATTTAATGCCAGCACCACCGGTTTTCCAAGCTCCAGCAATTGTAAGGTCAGATAGAGATTACGCTCTAAAGAGGAAGCATCTACAATGTTTACAAGAACGTCAATATCATCGTCCATGACACAGCTTCTCGTTACCTTTTCTTCTATCGTATAACAGGACAAGGAATAAATACCAGGCGTATCTACCAGATGCAGACTGCAGCCTTCATAGGAGGCGGCACCTTCGATTTTCTCAACTGTGACTCCCGGCCAGTTTGCTACTTTTAATCTGGAACCCGTTATTGCATTAAATAAGGTCGTCTTGCCACAGTTTGGATTTCCAACAAATGCTACTTTAATATCAGTCTTCTGCATCTACATTGCCTCCCTGTCTGGTACATTTGAATTTCCATCCACTTTCACATGGGAAATCTCAATTCCGGAAGAAATATGCTTTCCCAAAGCAAGTCTGGTACCACGCACCTTAACAATCAATGCGCCGTTCTTTTTACGGGTCAGAACATGTATGACAGTTCCGTCATTTAAGCCAAGTGCCTCCAGACGTCTTGTAATTGCTTCTTCCACAAATAACCCCTTTATCTGATACTGTTCTCCTGCATTACCTTCAAATAGTGTCATGCTAATAACCATGCCTTTCTCAGCCTATGAAAATAAATTTTCAACCTATTCCGCATATGTTCTTCGTATTTGATAATGATTCTCATTAATCATTAAAATTATAGTCCTATTGCATTTTGCTGTCAATAGGACTATCCATTTACTCTGTTGTTTCTTATTTTTTTCTTCTCTGTGCCCATACAAGGATGCCACTCACTAACAAAATAAGTGGAATTAAAACGGTAACAATAATACCCATGAGAATTACTGTACTTTGATTTACCATAATGGTTCCATAGTCATAACTCTTAGAGGGAATCGAAACGCTTTCTTCGTGATCCACTAAATAACTTAAGGAACTGGTAAATAATTTTACATTGGCACCAGATACCATGGTATCGAATTCGTCGTCTAATAAGTATTCACAGCCAAATGCAACAATCTTCGTGGTTGTTTCATCCGCATTTAATTTTTCCAAGTATATTCCTAAGTCAAAAGGACCATCCGTATCTCCGTCTTCTTTTGCATAGGTCGTCATATTCTTTACGTTCTTTTTACTGTATGCACTGTCCGAAGTTGAAAGCAGCACGGTTGCTGTTACCCCCTCTGGCATGGTTTCCTCCTCTGCAGTCTGGAATCCTGTGGACTGCGGTAATAATACATACCTCTTTCCCTGGTACAATTCTTTCGTAATCGCATGGCTCTTTATTTCAGGTAAGATATAGAATGGATATTTGTAATAATTGTTCTGGTTACTATCAAATACCGCTCCCTCCACCATGTTAACGCCATAATCTACTAAAATGGATTTGAAATTCGGCATTTCCTCATCTGCTATGGCAGTTAAAATAATTGCATGGCCGCCTGCAGTTAAATAGCTCTTTACCTTATCTGCATCTTCTTTGGAATAATCCACTACCGGTCCTGATATTACAATACTTGCTGCATCGTCCGGTATCGTATCATAATTCATTAGATTTATGGTTTCCACATCTACATTTTCCTTTTTCATGTTGGCCAGTACATTTGATGACAAATCCAGTTCCTGATGACCGGTAATTACGTATACCTTTGGCAGGTTCTCACTTGTAACATAAGAGATTGCAGAAGTAAGCTGACCCTCTCCATCGTAACCAGTTGGTGTTTCCTGATAAGTCTGATAATCTATTTCCGTTTCAAAACAATCATTATAATTAATAACTGTATTCTTGTCTCCACATGCGACAATCAGGCTGTTGTCTGCAAGCTGTTCAGATGTATACTGTGCCGTAAAATTAGGATTTTGATTCTGGTCTATGTACTGCACTTTGATTTTATCAGAATATGATTCATAGCGCTGCAGCATCGTCTGTATCGTTATATCTGCACTCTTTTCGCTCCCTAACATATAAACCGTAATGTCCTGACTCAGATTATCCAGTACATTCTTTGTTGTGTCACCAATGGTGTATAATTTGTTATCCGTAATATCTATGCTCTTTATGGAATCTGGCAGAAAATTAGCTCCAATATTAACTGCTGCAATAACCACTGCTACAATAATGGTAATACTTGCACTAAAAGCTGTTTTCTTTACTCCCAGATTTACAACTGTCCATCTTCTTTTCTGAATCACACGACAGGTCAGAAACAGGAAGAATATAACCACAGAAATGTAATACAGCATACAGTTGACATCGACGATGCCGTTCATTAAACTGTCAAATCGAACCGCAATATCAAAAATACTGAGAATTTTGGTAAGCCAGTTGCCACCGGAAGAAATAATACCACTGATTCCTGACATCATAAATCCGATTAATAAGATACCAAAGGTGGCAACTGCTGCAATAACCTGGCTTTCCGTAATTGCTGAAATGAATAGGCCTATTGCAATACAAGCCGCTCCGAATAAGAAAAAGGCAAAGATTGCAAAATAGGTTTCTGCAAATGGAATACTGCCACTCATTAATAAAACCAAAGGATAAACTCCGGAAATCAAAACCACAATTCCTAAAATAGTCAAAAGGGCTAAATATTTGCCTACAATGATTTTCCATAATTTTACAGGTGCTGTAAATAATAACTGGTCGGTTTTCTGATGCTTTTCTTCTGATAATATTTTCATGGTCAAAATAGGTACTACAAATAAAAAAATAACCAGAACACTATTTAATACATAGGTAAAATAGGGGGTTCCATATACCAGACAATCCACGGTAAAATACAAACCAATAAAAAATAATAAAACAGCCATAAATAAACAACCTATGACCGAATGGAAATAAGATTTTAATTCCTTTTTATATATTGCAAACATTATTCTTCCTCTCCCTTCTGGTCATTTTTCTTCTCCGCACTCTCTGCTTTCTCCTTCGACAGAATATCATTCATATATTTATCAGAAGTTAATTCCAGGAATACATCTTCCAGGGAAGCCATGGTAGAATTCATCTCGATAATCGGCAAATGGTTTTCGGCAAACAAATAAAATAATGGTTCTCTGATATCCTTCTGCTTATGCGCTACGATATCATAGACATCGCCCTGTATACTTTGAAAACTATGTACAAAATCAGCGGTATGCAATATTTCCTCTATCTTTTCTTTGTCACCCTTTACACAGATATGTACCGTCTGTTCCTTCTCCATGAGGTGCTCCAGATTTTCCGCGGTATCCTGTGCAACCAGTCTTCCCTTGGAAATAATCATAATCTGGTCGCATACGGCACTAACTTCAGATAGAATATGCGAACTCAGAATAATAGTATGTTCTTTTCCTAATTCTTTGATTAAAGTACGAATTTCTGTAATCTGTTTTGGGTCTAATCCAACGGTTGGTTCATCCAGAATAATTACTTCTGGGAATCCCATAATTGCCTGTGCGAGACCAACTCTTTGGCGGTATCCTTTGGACAGATTTTTAATCAGTCGATTTTCTACCTCTTCCAAATGCGTCATTTCAGACACTTTTGCAACACTTTCTATTTTATCTGTCTTCTTGATACCCTTTAATTCTACCGTAAATAACAAATATTCTTTGACTGTCATATCTGTATAAACTGGCGGAATTTCCGGCAAATAACCGATACATTTCTTGGCTTTTTCCGGTTCTTCCACAATATCAAAATTATTGATCCGAATCGTTCCGCCAGTTGCACCTATATATCCGGTAAGCATATTCATCGTAGTGGATTTTCCAGCTCCATTTGGTCCTAAGAACCCATATATCTTCCCTTTCTCTATCGTAAATGACAAATTATTTACGGCAACATGATTACCGTATTTCTTTACAAGATTCTCTACCTGTATCAAAATAATGTCCTCCTTTGATTTACTTAAATAGCGATACTACTATATATATTAGTATCGCTATTAAATCTACACACATATTGTGTTTTATTTATTATGATTTTGTGAAAAAAATGTGAACATGCTATTTTAGAGGTAGCACTTTAGATAAAAAAACATATGTTAATAGTAAATAATCGAAAAGAGGACTTTATGAACGATAATTGTTTCGATAATAACATCGATAAATATCCACTTGCTATTGCTTACGTTCCATGGCAGCAGTTAACAAATATTTATGAAAATCTTGAAGAAGCATATGAAATAGGCACTATTTTTCCAGAACTGACTAAACCTTTTACAGGAAGAAGGTGCGTGAATTAATGGCAATGAATTATAATTACCGCAGAAATGTCAATATGCCTGAGAGTCGAAATGGTATGAATAGTGAGCAGCGAAAAATGCTCAATGATATAGGAATGATTTCCTTAGTACTAGTTGATATGACGGAATATCTGGATACTCATCCGGAAGATTCGGAAGCAATCGATTATTTTAATTACTATTCCGCCCTGAAAAACCAAATGACAAAAGAATATTCGGAAAAATATACACCATTGTCACTCTCAACCGTATCAAATACATCAAAAAAGTGGGATTGGGCATTGGATGCACCACCTTGGAAAGGAATGGGTAACTAAGTATGTGGAATTATGAAAAACGATTACAATTTCCCGTTGATATCAAAGAACCAAATGCAGAAATCGCGAAAGTGATTCTGACACAATATGGCGGGCCAAATGGTGAACTTGGCGCGAGTATGCGCTATTTGTCGCAGCGATATACGATGCCTTACAACGAAGTATCCGGTTTGCTGACGGACATAGGAACGGAGGAACTGGCACATTTAGAAATGGTTTCTTCCATCGTTTACCAATTAACACGCAATCTATCCATGGAGGAATTGGAATCCGGTGGATTTGCACCTTACTATGTAGACCATACACTTGGTATCTGGCCTCAGGCTGCCAGCGGAGTACCATTTTCTTCCGCTGAGTTTCAATCTATGGGCGACCCGATTACGGATTTAACAGAAGACATGGCTGCAGAACAAAAGGCAAGATCGACTTACGATAATATTCTAAGACTTGTAAAAAATGAAGATGTTGCTGCACCTATCCGTTTTCTCCGCGCCCGTGAAATAATTCACTTCCAGCGCTTCGGTGAAGGTCTTCGTATTGTTCAGGATAACTTAAATGCAAAAAATTTCTATGCCTTCAATCCTGCTTTTGACCGTTGTGAAAGTTGATTCTCCTGCTTAAAGGAAGCCATAAAAGGCTTCCTTTTTATAAAATCTCAAATGTTTCCATTTCTGCGATATTGGTAAATATTTGGACAATTTCTTCTTTCGACAACTCTGCAGGGATAACTACCTGACACCGTAGCTGTAGCAAATTTTTACTCTTTCGCTCCCATTTGAACTGAAATAGACTAATTTTGTATTTGTCCAGTTCCTTTGTTATCTTTTCATAGATTCCTTTATTATTTTCTACATGAAAAACCACCTGTGCACGTGTAGGCTGCTGACATATCTTTAGATTCTTATGCAAGAATAACTGACTCAGTAAAACAATTCCAGTCGTCCCAATTCCGAGTGCATACATACCGGAACCAATTGCCATACCAATTCCTATCGTAACCCATACACCGGCAGCAGTCGTGATACCACTCACAGCACCCTGTTTTCCGGTGTAAATAAGCCCTCCTCCTAGAATACCTACACCGGTAATGATTCCCGCCGCCACACGTGACACATCTACGGACAGTCCGGCAATCCCCATCACATCAGTAAAACCATATTTTGAAATAAGCATCATCAATGCCGCTGCAAGGGAAATCATCATATGCGTTTTTACACCGGCAACCTTTGTTCTTTGTTGTCTTTCTGTTCCAATCAGAATTCCACATATACAAGCAACTCCAATACGCAGAAAATAAATCATTTGTGTTAAAACCATTACGGGAATGTCCATATGAACCAGCCTTTCATAACCTGTAATATTTATAGTACATGTACGTCACAAGGTGCAAAGTTGACATAGGCAGTTTCATTTACCTGATAAATCTTTTTATGTTTTGGATTGAAGTCTGTTATTTTTACCAGTGTATCTCCTACCATGACATGATAATTCTGATAAGCACCCATGAAGCAGCTTACGATTACCCTGCATTTTAGCTGTCCTTCCTCTGCTAACGTTGCTGATTCCGGACGTAGTACCAGCGTACCCATATCACCAACTTTACGTGTCCGAATCTCTGTTACCTCCACCATACAGCCATTGATATCCATGATACCATCATTCTCATTGTTGTCCTTTTTAGAAACCAGCTTTCCTTTCAGGAAATTTGCTTCTCCAATAAAATCTGCTACAAATTCATTTACCGGATGATAATAAATCTCCTGTGGGGTTCCTACCTGTGCAACTACACCTTTATGCATAATGATAATCTGATCCGACAATGCCATCGCTTCACTTTGGTCATGTGTTACATATACTGCTGTAATACCCACACGCTGTTGAATATTACGAATTTCGGTACGCATGGATACACGTAATTTTGCATCCAGATTGGATAAAGGTTCATCAAATAACAGTACACTCGGTTCCACGACCAGAGCCCTTGCCAGAGCTACACGCTGCTGTTGTCCACCAGACAGCTGGTTCGTCATTCGACTTTCCATCCCTGTCAATTCTACCAAATCCAGGATTTCCATTACCTTCTCATGGATTTCCTCTTTACTTAATTTCCGCAATTTTAATCCATATGCTACATTATCGAACACATTATAATGTGGAAATAATGCATAGCTCTGAAATACCATAGCGGTATCTCTTTTATTTGGGGTTAATTCATTAATTGCTTTATCCCCCAGAAATATTTCCCCTTCATCCGGGCTTTCAAATCCTGCTATCATACGCAGCGTTGTTGTTTTTCCACATCCTGACGGACCTAATAATGTCACAAAGCTTCCCGGTTTGATTACAATATTTGCATCGTCTACCGCTCTAAAATCCTTACCTGTTTTCGGGTCCTGATATATTTTTGAAATGTGTTCCAGTCTGATTCCTTTTGATTCTGCTAACATATTAATTTTCCCCCTTTATCTTCTTACTGGTTCCAAAGAATCGTATGAACAGATTCATCAGAAGTACGGAAGCATATACAATCATGATTAGAATTGTTGCATATGCGCATGCAACACCATAGTATCCTTTTTCTGCAAACTCATTAATTTGACAGGTTATCAACAGGAATTGTGGTGTTACTAATAAAATGATAGCACTGATTGCTGTGATACTTCGTACAAATGATGTAACAAGCCCGCTGAAGAAAGAATCCTTGATAAGCGGTAACGTAATCGTCATAAATACCTTTCCACTGCCTGCCCCAAGATCATAGGCAGATTCTTCAATAGACTTATCAATCTGGCGCAATGCTGATATACCGCTTCTGGTACCAACAGGCAGACTACGAATAATAAAGACAATAATCAAAATCAAACCTGTTCCATATAAACCACTTAGGATACCACTATGGAAAATACCATTCGCATAGCCTCTGATATACCCAATTCCAAGTACAGTTCCCGGCACCGCCATGGCTAGCATAGACACAAACTCAATGAATGCTTTGGATTTAAATTTTTTCTTTACTACCAGATAAGAAATAATCATGGATAATAATGCTGTAATTGGTGCGGCTATAATAGATAACAAAAAGGAATCTTTAAAAGCCTTAAATCCACTATACTTAAATAAATAATCAAACCATTTCATAGATAATGAATAATCACGTCCCCATAGTTTAAATAAAGCACCAAACGGAATCATGACATACATAATGATAACAAACAAAGCAACTAAGGAACAAAAGAGCGTAAGTGGAACCGTTACACTTTTATCCTCAATCAGCATACGTGCCCTGGAGGCTTTTCCAGTAAGTGTCGCTGCTGTTTTTCTTTCCAGATAATACTTCTGTATAAAAAACAGAATAAGCGTCATGGATAATAGTATCACTGACATCGCCGCCGCACCTGTGGAGTCATAGGAACCGGTAACCTGTAAGTAAATTGTTGTTGCCAAGGTATCATAGTTACCACCAATTAACATTGGATTTGCAAAATCAGCTACGGACTCAATAAAGGTAACTAAAAATGCATTTCCAAGTCCCGGTAATAACAGTGGCAGGGTAACCGTAGTAAATACCCTCCATCTGGAAGCCCCGATATCCCGTGCTGCTTCTTCCAGCGAAGGATCAATGTTCTTTAATAATCCTTTTAGCATAAGATAACAAACCGGGAAAAAAGTAAGTGTCTGAACCACTACAATTCCCTTTAATCCATATACATCAGAATCATAAATATGTAATAAAGATCTGGTAATGATTCCACTGCGTCCGAATAGCATAATTGTGGATAAAGACAATACAAATGGTGGTGACACAACCGGCAGTAATGACACTATATTAAATAGTTTTCCAACCGCCTTTATTCTCATTTTTACATATACGTCAACGTAGGCAAATAATAATCCAATAATCGTTGATAGTACCCCTGTTATCAATCCTAAAACTATTGTATTGGAAAATGCAGTGCGAAATCGCTGCATACTCAATACCTTTGAAAATACGTGTAAGGTAAAGCCACCCTCGTTATAAATACTGTCTATCAGAAGTACAAATAATGGATATACAATAAATAATACCAAAAAAATTAAAAGTACAATAATCATTCCCATCATAACCGGGTCACCTAATAATTTCTTTCTATCCAAGGCAGCACTTTTACTCCTTGCCATTATGACTCCTCCCTTCCATTCTCGTTACAGATTTACTTTCTTATTTTAAAAAGGGAATAGTGAGATTCACTATCCCCTTTGAATTATATATTCTTACTCTGTTAGGAATCTGCTTGTATCAGCACTCTCCGAGTCTCCATTAGTAACTGCCTGGAAGAAATCTTCTACATAGGTTGCTGTATTTTCTTTTGCGTCTTCAAAGTCATATGCAATTACATTGTCTGGATCAAGGCCGAATTGAGTAGCCTCTTCTGGTTGTTCTGCATTATCCAGTACCAGGAACTGATAGGACTCATTTTCTTTTGCAATGTTTACACAATCCGGTGACAATGCGTATTCTACCCAAAGCTTTGCCGCATTCTCATGTTTACATCCTTTAAAAATTGCAGTAGCACCAACCTCAAAGCTCGTTCCAGAAGATGGAATTATTAAGTCAATATTGTCATAGCCTGCAAGAATTTGTGTAATACCATCATGTAAGAAGCCAACCCCAATGACACATTCTCCAGGTCCTACCATTTTAGATGGACCGGAGCCACTCTTTGTATACTGATATACATTCTTATCTAGTTCTTTAAAATATTCCATGGCTTCATCATGGCCCTTCATTTGAATCATTGTATTAATTACTAATTTGGCAGTACCTGCCGTCGATGGATTTGAAATTCCAATTAGACCTTTATATTCCGGTTTGATTAAATCATCCCAATCCTTCGGTTCTTCAAGACCAAGTCTTTCGATTTCCTCTTTATTAACCATAAATCCAAGGATACCTTTGTAAATGCCATACCAGTTACCATCTTTATCCTGATAATCTGCCGATAGTAAATGGGATGCATTTTGTGCTACATAAGGCTCTAACAAACCTGCAGCAACTGCTTCGTTATAAGGATCTGTCGTTCCACCAAACCATACATCTCCTGAAGGATTTCCTGCCTCCTCTTCAATTTTTGTATATACCTCACCGGTGGATAAACGTTGATAATCTACCTGAATACCATACATTTCCTGAAATTTTTGGCATGCTGCGGATAGATATGCTTCTTCACAGGAACCATATACCGTTAATGTTCCGTCCTCTTTTGCTGCTGCGATTAATTCTTCCATAGAACCTGCGTCTGTGGTTGCGGAATCTGCTGCTTCCGTTGTCTCTGCAGCAGCTTCTGTAGTTTCTGTTGCTTCAGCCGGTGCTGTTTCAGTTGTAGAAGTTGTAGCGTTTCCACATGCCACCAATGACACTGTCATAGCTGCTGTTAAAATACTTGCAATAACTTTTTTATTCATACTTAGCTCCCATCTGCGACCTTTGGCCGCTTTTATTCCCTTTCATACGTCACATAGCTTTTTGCTATAGTTCTATTATATAGAATAAATGTCTAAAAAGTACACTGGACAAAACGAATATAGTTTTAGTTATTCTGATATATTTACTATATATTTCATTAAGTATTCTATTTTTTTGTCACTATTGACCAATTTAAATTAAATATTCCTATTCGATTGCAAAAAAATATCTCAGGAGCTATGCCCTGAGATTTCATTTATTTATTTGTTCGTTTATTAATTTCTATACCTATCCTGATATTCCGACGGAGAAACTCCTACATATTTTTTAAATGTATTACTGAAATAGGTGATATCCCGGTATCCTACCAATTCTGCAATCTCATACACCTTATGCTTATAATCTTTCAGCAAATTCATTGCGGCCCGTATACGGCAGTTTGTCACATAGGTCATCAGGGTAAAATCCGTTTCCTTGCGAAACAAATGTCCCAAATGTCCTTCACTGATGCCAAGACTTTCCGCTACATTTTTCACTGAAATATCTGTACTTGCATAGTGCGAATCTATATATTCCATCGCATCCATAATATATTTGCTTTTCTCACCTTTTTTCAACTGTAACTCCGGCATTTGATTGTTCTGTACTTCTTCTGATTTTTTCTGATTTCTAGTAAGTATCTTTTTTATGGTATCTTCCAGTTGTCCGTCTTCAAAGGGCTTTAACAAATAGTCTGCCGCCTGCACTTTAATTGCCTGCTGGGCATATGCAAAATCATCATAAGCCGTGAGAAAAATAACAAAGGGATGTAGTTCCTTCTGTTCTACTCTCTCAATCATTTCAAGTCCTGTCATTCTTGGCATTTTAATATCGGTAATCACAAAATCCGGATTATATTTACAAATCACTTCATACCCTTCCTCACCATTACCAGCTTCCCCCACCACGACACAATCCGCCTCATTCCAGTTCGTTTCTAAGATAATTCCCTGTCGTACCAGTTTTTCATCTTCAACCACTACTACTTTATACATATTTCTTTGGCACCAACACAACAACCGTTGTTCCTTCCCCTTCTCTTGCATATGCCTGCAAGCCATATGCTTCTCCATAGTTCAATTTTATAATTGCATTTACATTATAATAACCAATACTATTTTTTGTTTGCTCTGTATGTTTGTTTTCCCTTACATTTTGATTTAATTCTGTTACTTTTTCTTCTGACATTCCCTTTCCATTATCTTTCACCTGAATCTGTAAATCCTCATTTTCTGTTTCACAGACAGAAATAGAAATTATTCCATTCTCACTTTCGGATAATCCATGTATAATAGAATTTTCAACCAATGGCTGCAAAATCAATTTTGGTACCAGACAATCCTCATACCCTTTCGGTAGTTCAAAATCAAACTGAAATTTATCTTCAAACCGAATTTTTTGTATTTCTATGTATGCAGACACTATTTTCATCTCTTCTGAAAGTCGTATCATAGGACCTGCCGAAATGCTCATACGTAATATCTGCGCCAAGCTGGAGGACAATGTCGCTACCTTCGGTATCTGGTTTGCCTTACCAAGCCATTTTAAGGTATCCAGTGTATTGTATAGAAAATGCGGATTTAATTGCGCCTGCAGCATCTTGATATTCGCTTCGCTTAATTCCCGTTCCCTTTGTAAAAGGCTCTCCATATTCTCTGTCATATGTTCTGACATCACGTTGAAGTTCATCGCTAATTGTCCAAATTCGTCTTCACTCAGAACCTCTAACTTTACTTCAAAATTTCCCTTCTGAATTTCCTTTAATGCCGCCTGCATTCCCTTTAACGGACGATAAAAATAATTGCTGAAATAAGCAGATAACAGAATGCATAACAGGATACCTGCGATTCCCGTTGATATTACTATGGTTCCCGCCATTTTACGCATTGATTTCAAGGATGCTACCGGCTGTTGATAGAACACATGAAACTTATTATCCTTTGTGTTTCCAGCATAAAAGGAATAATTGCCATCCAGGCTTTCATACTGCACTTCCGTTTGTATCTTCTCTTCACCCGAAAACACTCTCCAGGCATTTAAAATTTCATTCTCGTCATAGTGTTGTTCAGAACAAAATACAACCTTACGGAAATCATCCATGACATAGATGATACCGCGTTTTTCTTTCCCAACACTTTTCAAAATCTCATCAAAATGAGCACTATTTACATTCGCAACAACAAAACCTAATGGTCTGTCATTGTGGTCATGCACCATCATTGCCATACGCAAAAATTCTTCTTTTTCCTGTCCATGATAAATACGCGCATTCCGAATAATGCATTGCGTTGGGTATTGCAGGGCTTCATAAAGTGCACCATAATCCGTTGGCAGCTTCTCTTTGATATAATCATTGCTGGATACCGAAGAATGCAGTTTACCATCAATATCATAGATCGAAAAGTTTGCAAGATTTCCGTAACGTGTCGTAATGGAATAAACTGCACGGTATGCCTTATAATCATTGATACCATAGTGATTCTGCAAACTTTCAATAATATCAGCATCAAATTTCAAATCTTCCATCGCTGTCTTTATGTTATGAAATTCCACTTCTAAAGAAGTGGTTGCCGCCTCTATGGTTACTTCAGCTTCCTCTTTTAGGTTATTCCGATAAGACATATTAAATATTTGTATCATCAGTAAATAACCCAGAAGCATAGGAACAATTGCTACTGCCAGTGTTCCTATTAATATTTTTTTTCTAACGGAATAATCCCGAAATCGTTTCCTCATATGCATACCAGTTTTCACTATCTGGACTCACCCATAAAGAATAAAGCAATCGTACCTGGACCGGAATGAGTTCCAATCGTAGGTCCGATATGATTAATCAGAAAGCTCTCTATTCCAAATCTTGCTTTTATATCCTCTGCTACAAGTTTGGCATCTTCAATGGCATCTCCATGGCTGATAAAAACCATATCCTGTTTGTTTTCTTCCAGATAGGAACCCATTTTTTCTTCCATATAGTCTACCAGAGAATGCAATGATTTCTTACGTCCCCGTACTTTACTCATCGGAATTAAATGACCCTCTGAGTCAACGTGTAATATAGGCTTGATATTTGCCATGGTTCCAAGTATAGCGGTTGTCTTGCTGACACGCCCGCCACGATACAGATGATTCAGATCATCTACCGTAAATACATGCGCAAAATTCTGTCTGTGAATTTCCAGATAATTCGCTATTTCCTCCATGGATTTCCCAGCCTCTTTCATTTTAACCGCTTTATGTACAAATAATCCTTCTCCCATAGATGCCGCCAAAGAATCAATTACAATAATATTGCAATCCTGTTCCTCCATAAGTTCCTCTGCCGCCATTCTTATGTTGTTATAGCTTCCGCTGAGTCCTGATGAAAAACTAAGGCATAAAATATTCCTGCATGTTTTTACATATTGTTCTAAATAATTTCTTGCCTCCAATGGATTAATCTGTGAAGTAGAGGGCATTTTACCTGCCCTCATTGCTTCATAAAATTCTTTATAATCCATATCGGTTTCTTCATTATAGGTAACACCATCTAATGTATAAGGGAAAAACATCATACTCAAATCATGTTCTCTTGCATAAGCTTCTGGTAAATCAGTATTAGTATCTGTAACAATCCTAAATTCTTCCATCCCTACTCCTGCCTTTCACACTTTTATAGTAATAGTAGCACAAAAATTCTTTTCTGACTATAAACTATTTGTTCCCTATTCCTTTGACTCAGGCAGCCTCAGACGAAATAGTCTTTTGCATAACTGTTTTAGATTGAATGGCAATAGGGGATAAATATAACTTTTCTTGGATACCGTTCTATTGGTTGCAATTGCAGTTATCAGAATCAGTATACCTGTGATATAACCCCATACTCCAAAGCAGGCGGTTAAAATTAGGGTAATGATACGCATAAATTTAATAGCATAGCCAAGTTCGTAATTCGCCTGTGTATAATTGGCAATTGCTACGAAGGCCATATACAGCATGACTTCCGCATTGAACCAGCCACTTTTTACGGAGAATTCACCGAGCACCAGTGCTGCCATGACACTTAGGGGCGTGCTTAACATACTGGGTGTATTAATTGCCGCAAGACGCAAGCCATCGATAGCGATTTCCAATGCTAAAAACTGCCATAGTAAGGGAATATTCATGGTTTCCTTTACCTTGATAAAAGCAAGCGCCTCTGGTACCCATTCTGGATTTTGCATAAACAGTAAAAAGGTAGGTGTTAAAATATACGTTAAAATAGAAATAAAAAAACGTGTCAAACGCAGATAACTGCCTGTAATTGGTGGAAAATAGTAATCATCTGCTTCTTCCACAATATCAAAAATGGAAGTTGGTGCAATCATGGCAGAGGGGGAATTGTCCACCAATAATACAATGCTTCCTTCTAATACCTGCGCAGAGGCTGTATCCGGACGTTCTGTGAATTTAAACTTTGGAAACGGATTATACCACTTCCTTTTATACAGGCATTCTGCCAGACTTTCCTGATTCATGGTCAATGCATCTACTTTTATCTCATTGATTCTGCGTTTTACCACATCCAGAAATTCATGATCCACACGGGAGTCCATATAGCAGATAGCAATATCTGTCTTGGAGCTGACTCCTGCATTCAGCATTTCTATTCGTAAATCTGTACTTCTAATTCTTCTTCTGATAAGTGCGGTATTAAATATGACCGTTTCCACAAAACCATCTTTGGATCCCCGCAATGCCTTATCCTTCTCTGGTTCTGTTACCGTTCTTGCCGGATAGGTTCTGGAATCAATTAGAATACATGCATCAAAACCATCTATAAATAGTGCAAACACACCACATAAAATGTTATAAACAATTTTTTCCCATTCTTTTTCCGTGCTTACCTCTACATAGGGTACATATTGCCGCAGCATAGCTGTTACATCTTCCGGCATGTCTTCTTTCGTAATCCCCATAAATAACTGCAATAGTTTCTGCATCAATTCATCTTTACAAAATCCGTCTATAAAATACATACTGGATTGTTTTTGTCCAACTAAAATATCACGATACAGCAAATCAAAATTGATACCTATTTTCAATTTTTCATTTAGAAATGCCGTATCTTTTTCAATCGAACCTGACATTTCTTTTTCTTTATATTCTGTATCGTCCCGACTAAACTTATTTTGATTGCCCATACAAAAACTCCTTCTCTGGCATTTTCTAATTATCTTGCCAAAAAGGGAGTTCTTTTATTCATCATTTATTATTTGTAGTACTGCCAAACCCACCATTTCGAATTGCTGTGGCATTGTCATCTGTCGTAATTCCATATTCCACAAAAATACCCTGCATAAAACCTGAGCCGGCGTCCAGTTTCAACACTTTGTCTTCATTGGAATCATTTGTTATTTTTGCAAAAATATGTCCTTCATTATCCGAATAGAAATAATCACTGTCAATGATACCAACCGTATTATTAAGCTGTAATCTGTATTTAAAACCAAGACCACTTCTCGGATACAATTTTAATACCCAGTTGTCTTCCATTTCCACACGAATTCCGGTAGGTATTTTTATCGTTTCCCCCGGATATAGCAAAACTGCAAACGGGGTATAGAAATCATATCCCGCACTTCCGCTGGTTGCACGTTCCGGCAATTGTATGTGCTTGTAGATGGATATTACATTGTCAATTTCTTCTGGATTAGAATCTGCCAGTCCTTTTTGAAATTCTTCAAAACTTACCTTATGAAATTTTGCTATTCTCTGCATATACAGTATCCTCTTTTCTTCTATTTACTGACCACAGTATCGTAATCTCCACAATGTAGAATTGGTTTCGTTTTATCCTCTTTGGCAAGTGTCGCCTTTACATCGATAACACGCTGATTCCTGCTTCCCTTCCAGCGAAGCTTTTTGTCTAATTTATCCACTTCAAATTCTCCGTCAACCAATACATCAATATAGAGCATAATTGCATCTTCATAGATTTCTTCCCAGCAAAAACCGGTATACAGCCATATGGTTTTTGCTGGATATTTTTCCTTTATTTCATGTGCAAATTCTCTAATATCCACCCGATTTCCACTATATAATGGATCCCCTCCCGAAAGAGTAATTCCTGAAATATAATCCTTATCAAGCTGTTCAAATATCTCCTTTTTCGCACTTTCATCAAAAGGCAAACCTACATTTGGATCCCAGGTAATTGGATTTTGACATTCCTTACAGCAATGGTCACACCCCGACACCCAAAGGACAACGCGTAATCCATCTCCATTCAGCATATCGTCATGCGTTATATTATGATATCTCATTTTAATCGATTCCTTTTCTCTACAATTCTCAGATAATGCTGTTTTACATACTCTTTCTTTCTGCTATTTCTGCCATTTTTGCATCATTCAAACGTGTGTCACCGTGTACACGAGAATAGGATAAATATCCATTCATACGCTCGATTTTGGTTAAATTAGTGCTGCCACATTCTGGACAAACATCCATTTCCAATTCCTGATGTCCGCAGTCATCACAATATGCCAAAGAAAGATTAACACCTTCATATAAGCCCATTTCCATTGCTCTATGAATCAAGGTCTTGATTGCCTCTATATTGTATCCAATTGGATATTTTACATATTGAATCTTGCCACCATTGGATAACTCCCAGAAACGATACTCCAAATCCTGTTTTTGGATTGGGGTAATATCCTCTGATACATGACAGTGGAAGCTATTGCTTACATATTCTTTATCTGAAACGCCTTCGATAATACCATATTTCTTACGGAACTGTTGCACCTGCAAACCGCACAGATTCTCTGCAGGAGTTCCATAGATTGCATAAAGATTACCATCTTCTTCTTTAAATTCATCAATACGTTTATTGATATGCTCTAATACTTCAACTGCAAATTTTCCATCTTCTACCAGAGATTTTCCATTGTAAAGCATTTGCAATTCATTAAATGCAGTAATTCCAAAGGAAGCAGTTGCCGATTTTAAAATTGGTTTGATTTTATCTGACAGCTTCAAATGTCCACCTAAGAAGCCACCCTCGCAGTAAGCAAGTGGGTTCGTAGATGCTCTCATTTCTCCTAAATATGCATAAGTTCTGATATGAAGCTTCCGAATCAGATTCAAATAATAATCCAATACTTCAAAGAAATCACGGCTTTCTTGTCTTGCTTTTGCCAGAATCATCGGTAAATGCAAGGAAACTGCACCGATATTAAATCTGCCGGTAAATACAGGTGTGTCCTTATCGTCTGCCGGATGCATGCCGCCTCTGCGGTACCACGGAGACAAGAATGCTCTGCAGCCCATTGGTGAGATAATCTCACCATATTGTTTATACATGCTCGCTATATAACCTTTTCCAGTAAGACTTAACCAATCTGGATACATGGTTTCTGCGGAACACTGCACACCGGCTTCAAATACATCTTCCAGTTCTTTTCCCGGTCCATGCAGATTTTCGTCATATAAAAAAACAACCTTAGGAAATAATACCGGTTTCTTGTGTCCAGCTTTTCCCTGTCCCTTTCTTCTTACATTTAACATGATAATGGTTGCCATTTTTGCAAATTTCCCGGTTCCTGTTCCGGCACTAACGGTAATGAATGGATAATCACCTCTACTACTTGCAACTGTATTGAATTTATATTCCCAACCCTGGAAACCCTGTTCAAATTCTTTTTCTATATCTCGATAGGCAACCTCTTTTGCTTTTTCCTCTTCGATACCCAATGCCATATATTTATCAATGCTCTTTCTATATGATTTCTCAGCAAAAGGCTCTAAAATCAAATCCACACTTGGAACAGTAAACCCACCATATTGCTGGCTGGCAGCACTTAGTACGATATCACCGATAACATCAAAAGCAACATCCAGCGTCTTCGGTTCGTTGTACCAGATATTTCCCATTTCAAATCCACCGGTTAATACACTCTTTACATCGAACAGGCAGCAGTTCATTGTGTCACGCCTTGCCGACATATCATGCACATAAATATATCCATCACGGCATGCCTGAATTTCCTCAGTGGTCATAAAGAATTTTTGGTATAACTCCTTATTTAACTGATTAAAAATCAAACTTCTTTTCGTAGAAACCAACGCACTGTCTGTGTTAGCGTTTTCCTTATCTCCTACGTACATAATGGACTGACTTTTCTTATATACATCATCCAGCATACCAACGAAGTCCTGTTTATAATTACGGTAATCTCTATAGCTCTTTGCAACAATCGGTTTGACTGTTTCCAAAGCACCTTCAACAATATTATGCATTATGGAAATTGGAATTTCGTCCTGATCCAACTCGTTTACCTTATCAATTACATATGCACATATTTTTTTCTTTTCATCCTGATTAAATTTCGTCAATGCCCGATAAGCAGATTTACCAACTGCAATTACTACCTTTCCTACATTAAACTCTTCCAGGCTACCATCTTTTTTAATAACCTTTACCTCATGATTCGGTTGAAATTCCTTCCCATAATCAAACGTATCCTCTACCGGTTTATCCATTTTATGACTCATATTTTTCCATCCTTTCAACACTTTTACTGTATGACACAGTTGTCACATACTCCCCCAACAGTATTATATGGTATCTGCCCCCATCGGCAAATACCATATATTGTGTTTCTGATATTAAGTATAGGATAATACTGCTATCCTGTCAATAAATGTTTCCTAGAAAATTTCACAAAAAACCTTTCCTATATTTGTCTTATTTTTTGAACAAAATTCCACTTGACTTAATTGCCGCGATGGCTTCCTGAATTGTTCCCACAGGCAAGGTTAAGGCAAAGCGAACATGTCCGGCTCCTAATTCACCAAAACTGCTTCCCGGTGTACAAAGTACACCTGTCTTATCCACCAGCTCCTTTACAAATGCAACATCATCTGTAAACTGCTCCGGTATTGGTCCCCAGGCAAACATGGTACCCTCACTATCCGGTATCTGCCAGCCAATTTCTCTTAATCCACCACATAAAGCATCTCTTCTGGCTTGATACTTGTCGCATTGCTCTAGTACACTGTCATCTGGACCATTTAATGCTGCAGCTGCACCATACTGAACCGGTAGAAAAGTTCCATAATCAATCTGAGAACGTAATTTTTTGAAGTTCTGCACAATTGCCTTATTTCCCACCAGGAAAGAAACTCTTGCACCGGTATAATTATAGGACTTTGATAAAGAATAAAATTCTACACATACTTCCTTCGCTCCGGGAATGGATAATATAGAGATTCCGGTATTACCGTCATAGACAATGTCTGAATAAGCATTATCATGTATAATAATAATCTCATTTTCCTTTGCCCACGGTATCAGTCTTTCATAGAAGCTTTTTGGTGCAATCTTACAAATCGGATTGATTGGATAGGAAACAATCATAAATTTTACTTTCTTTAATAATTCCTTGTCCATACCTTCCAAATCCGGTAAATAATCATGCTCCTTTATCAAATCATAGGTTGCAATGGTCGCATTTGCAAGAGATGGTCCAATCGCAAAAATCGGATAGCCTGGATTTGGAACCAATACCACATCTCCCTCATCACATAAGGATAGTCCAATATGGGCAATTCCTTCCTGTGAACCATATACAGACATCAATTCATCCGCTTCAATTGTAACTCCATAACGCTTCTTGTAACGTCCTGTCACAGCTTCCGTTAATTCTGGAATATCCTCTAACGCATATTTATAATTATCCGGATTTTTTGCTGCATTTACCACAGCATCCATAATATGTTGTGCCGGTTTAAAATCAGGTGTTCCCACTGAAAAATTGTAAACCTTTTTTCCTTCTTTTATTCTATCATTCTTAATTTCATTCAAAACCTGAAAAATGCCTTCTTCATACTCTTTCATACGTGATGCAAATTGTAATTCCATACGTGCCTCCATCTGACTGTTTTTATTTTGTCTTTCTATTTATATGATGTTAGGGTCAAAAGTATTTTTGCCCCTAACTGATGCATACGGATTACTCCGTTGCTTTGCAACTCTCGTAATCCTAAAGCATTCGCAATACGCTAATTTACTGCGTAAATTGCTACTTGCTCATGTTTAGCGGGTCCCAAGTTCAAATGCCTTTTCATGCAAGCATGACGGCATTATGACCTTTTGACCCTTGCATCATTTATATAGCTTCATAATATTTTTCATATATTCCTGATAGTCTTCCACCACCTTAGGCGGTGCTATAATCTGTGCTTCTGCTCCGATTCCAGTGAGCCACCCATAGAATTGACCACTTAATGCAACTTTCACACGGACAGAGAAAAAATTTGCATCTCTCTTTCGTACCGTAATATCTTTTCCAAAACGATCAAATACAACACCTGCCAGTCGGTTGGCAAATTGCAGGGTTACCGTTTCCTCTGTACCTGCATACATTCCAAAAGTTTTATTGGCATACTCAGCTATATCAAACTGTCTGAACTGTTCCAATCCGCATCGCTCTTCTTCACTAATCGTGAGTTCTATCATTTTATCCACCCGATAATGCTTCATAATTGCATTTTCTTCATCAAATGCCGCCAGATAATAATTCTCGTCTCTCCAAATTAATGCCCACGGACTTACCTGATAACGTTCTCCCTCTTTACGAAACTGCATTTTCTTATCCATCGTCCACTCAAAATAGCGAAACGATATCTTTCGGTTTTCCTGAATTGCCTTGTGAATATAATCTACATTATAATAAATCTTTTCATTATCTGCCTTCATGCGATTGGATACATATACCTGTCTTTGCAGCTGCTTCGCTTCATAAATACTAGAAAAGGATTCCAGCTTTTTAATTAAATCTGTGGATTTGGTTTTGGTAATAAACTTGGAAGACTGCACTGCATCTACTAAAAGTTTCAGTTCTGGCAATTCAAACCGACGGCTTGCCAGGTAGTAACCTCCGTTAACTTTACTCTTATTATTTACGATATCATAACCATATTGTTGCAATTGCCCAATGTCGTTATAGATGCTTTTTCTTTCCGCGCTTATATTATATTTTTCTAATTCCACTATTAAATCAGGTGTTGTTATGGCGTGTTCTTCGTCAGTCTTTTCCTCCAGTATTCGGATAATATACAGAAGTTTTAATTTTTGATTTTCTGATTTTGGCATTGCTCTCTTCACTCCAGTATTTTTAACAGATCCCCTAAATGTTTTATTTCAAAATCCACCTTTAGATGCTCTGTATTCTCTTTGTTATTTGAATTATACCAGCAGGTAGTAATTCCCGCTGCAATACCGCCTTTCATATCGCTCACCAGTGAATCGCCTATGATAATTGCACGTTCCCTTGAAAAATTAGGAATTCTTTGAAAACATAAATCAAAAAATTCTTTTTGTGGCTTATGAAACCCCAGTTCCTCCGAAATAAAAATATCGTCCATCATATCATCCAATCCAGATAAATGTAACTTCTTCGTTTGTGTTGTTACGGAACCATTAGTAACAACATACTGCCTATAGGATTTACTTAATTTCTCACATATTTCAAAAGAATCATCCAGATAAAAGAACACACTTCCCAAAGCATTTTTATAAAACTCCTGCATCTCTTCCGCAGAAATCCTCGTTATGTGATAATATGCAAATAACTTTTCAAACCGTCCCACTAGCACCTCGTGGCTGTTTACTTCACCTTTTTCCAATTGGCGCCATAATGCCTGATTAATTTCCAAATATTTTTGAAGCATTTCATCTGTCATTCCGATTTCAAAATGCTGAAAGGTACTATTCAGTGCATACCTTTCCGAGCGGTGAAAATCCAGAAGTGTATCGTCTACATCCCATAATACAATATCAAATTTGTGCATATATATTCCCATCTGCGTGCTTTAGCACGCGTACAATCAAAACCAATGTGAAATAATTGTCAAATTATTTCACTCTTTCCCCTGCTTTCTCATGGTTTGATGCCAAAAGAAAAGCGCTCACATCATATGAACGCCTTCGTTTTTGTCTTTTTATATATTTGATTTCAAATTTAAGATTGCGTTTCTTTTGCCGTTTGGTCTTCTTCAATTGCCTGTAATGCTGCTTCACTTGCATTCTTTGATTTCGTCCACTTAACTCCTATAAAACATGCAGCCACAATCAATACTACACTAATTGCAAATACCCAAAGATAATGTATAAAACTACTCAAAAACAAAAGTAAACTTCCCATATGTCACACTTCCTTTTCTTAAAAATCCTGCAACTTTAAAGCTAGTTTTATGATAACACTTATTCCACTACATCGTCAAGTAAGTCATCGCCATCTGCCGCAGTGGTTGCCAACTCGTCACATCTTTCATTTTCCGGATGTCCGGCATGTCCCTTTACCCATTGAAATGTTACCTGGTGCTGTTCCTTCGCTTTTAATAAACGTTTCCACAAGTCAATGTTCTTAACCGGTTTATTCGTACTGTTTTTCCAGTTCCTCTTCAGCCATCCCTCTATCCAGTGCTGATTAAATGCTTCCGTAACATATTTGGAATCTGAAATAACCTCTACTTCGCATGGTTTATTTAATGCTTCCAATGCAACAATTACTCCCATTAATTCCATTCTGTTATTGGTCGTTTTCTTATATCCTGCACTGTATTCTCTCACATGCAGCGTGCCACCTGCATCTACGCAATGCAATACTGCTCCATATCCACCCGGTCCCTCCGGATTTCCCCGCGCCGCACCATCCGTATATATCGTTACCTTCATACTGCATACTCCCATCTATTTTTCTCTATATTTTTTGTCATACGCTATTTTACATCCATTTTCCGCAGCTTAAAAAATCCTCTGCCTGTTTATTTGCTTCTGCAATAATAGTCTGCTGGTAGCCAATGGATTCCAGTAGCTTAATTGCATTTCGTGTTGTCGCACGTCCCTCTAATAATTGATAATTAAATAACACATCCCCATCTTTTACATCTTCTGTAAAATGATAGTTCTCATAGATACGTTCCAGTAAATGTGTTAATTCCACATCATGTGTGGCTGCAAAACATAACACTTTCTTTTGTGCCAGACTCTTCAATATCTGTGTGGATGCCGCTATCCGTTCCACTGTGTTCGTTCCCCGCAGAACCTCATCGACAAAGCAAAGAATCGGACTGGTATCGTCTTCCTGCATGGCATCCAATATCCTCTTTAATGCACGGATTTCTACCATGTAATAGCTCTCCCCATTCGATAAATCATCCCGGAGACTCATTGAAGAATAGATATGGAAAAATGATGTCTGAAATTCCTTTGCGGCTACCGTATTAATAGTTTCCGCCGTAATCGCATTTAAGGCAATTGTTTTTAAAAAAGTAGATTTTCCAGATGCATTTGAACCCGTCAAAAGAATGCTTCTATCCGCTATAATACTATTTGCAATCGGATTGGTAATATAGGGATGAAAAATATTATCTGTTTTGATACCGATACTCTTCTCCAGAAATACAGGAACGCAATAATACTCTAATGCTCTTCTGTAATTTGCAATAGCAATGCTTGCTTCTATCCTTCCAATCATTGTAATCATTTCATCCACTTCATTTACATGCTGTTTCAAGTCTTCAAACATGGAATTAAAAGAAATGATGTCGATGTGAAAAATCATTTTTACGTAGTCAAACAGAATGGATAGTGGATTGCCCGATGCATTCATATCCGACGTCACTATTTTTGCGTAGCCTCTGAATTTTCTAAATTTTCTCTTACTTACATTTAACTTATCCACATAGGGTACTATCTCTTTTATTTTTGCTGCTTCCAGTTCTGTAGTCGCCTGTAATAAGCGAATCACATACATAAAACTTGTTACATAGGGTGCAATAGCATCCTTTTCTTTGAAGTAAGAAGCCATATTTATCCCAATCAGTGTAATGAGTGCAACCACACCAATTCCAGTATTCACGAAAAAAAGACCCAGAATAGGAAGAAACAGAAAATTCATAATATGTTGCTTCAAATTACTTCTTTTTCCCAATGTATCCAGATAATTCATATAATCATAAATAGAAAATTTACCTGTTTTCCCTAACTTATTAAAAATCTGCTGAAGTACGATTCGTTCCCTTTCATTAGAATCAAAAAAACGCACCAGCTTTTCCTGTTCTTCCAGTTCCTGTATCTTTTTCTTTGGTGTACGTAATAAATAATATAAATATTCCTCACCAGCAGACGAATACGTATTATTCATCATTTTAAATAAGATATCCATCTCCAAATCATTCCAGGTAATATCATCTATTACAAATACATTTCCCATATGTTTCTTAAAATAACTTGGAATACTCTTATATTGTTCTTCTTTATAATCTTTGTTTGCAAAAGTACCATACTCTTTTTTTATTTTTGCAATAAAATACTTCTTCTTTTTAGCATTATCTATGATACCTATTATAAAAACGGTAACTAATATAATAAATACCATTCCAATAAATGCGATATATTCCATGTAAGTCCAGCCCTTCCATCGCAATGTAATGTCCTGTTTAATATGCAGCAATCCTGTTCCCACTATGTCACGATTCATCCTTATATCACAAGCACAGCTTGTGATCGCCATTCGCCGTTCGCTAAAGGTGAGCAAGCTCCCCATAGCTCACTAACGCTCATTATATCATAAATTGCATATTATCTTTTTTCAATGAAATGATTTTCTCAACCTTCAAATCCTGGTTTTCTTCCTTGAATCTATCTATGCATGCATAATCTTCCCACAAGTGCATCGGAAAAATCACATCAACAGAAATCTGTTCCATAAAATAACGCATACCAAATCCATACGCATCCTCCAATCTGGAATCCAGTGGTAAAAATGCAACTGAAAATGGTATCTTCATATCCCTTAAAAGATTTACTTCTCTCTTATAATTCACTTCCATATTACGGTTATAACCTTTGGTTTCGCCATTCCAATGCCACCAGTTCAAATCTCCCGCATGATAAATATTTTCATTTTCACACGTTACTGCAAATGCCACACCTTCATCGGTTGATTTCAGTGTTCTTACAGTAATTGGCTGTAAACTTTCTGCCAAGTATTCCTCAAAATAATATGCATACTCCTTATCACTGTCCAGAAAAATTATTTTATCAAAAAGCTGGTCTGATATCCCATACTTTATTTTCTTATGTGCATCTATACGAATATCCCGACTCAAGAAAAAACGAATATTGGCATACTTTTTTGTCAATTCAAAAATCTGGGGATTAAAGTGATCTGGGTGTTTATGAGATGCAAATACATAGATTGTTTTTTCTTTCGCAAAATCCGGAAGTACTCCTTTAAAATAGTCAAATAAAAGCACTGTTTTTTCAAGTTCTATTGCAAATCCACTATGTGAAATATATGTTATTTTCATCTTATTTTGAGTCCCAATTCATAAGCGTATTTGATTTATTTACTTTCTTTCTCATCGTGTATACAAATGTTTCAAAATCTGAATCCACCATTTCTGCCCATTCATTTCCAAGTATTTTTTGCAATTCTTTCGTTGGTTTTTCTAGAAATGCCTCCATTTCCTTTGGATCATACCCCTGTATGGATGTTACATGCTTTGCATTGCCAAGTTTTGCCGCTGCTTCTCTTATAAATCGTTTCTCTTTTTCTAAAACCGGGTCTACCTTTGGTTCTGGGTTTTCAAACAATTTTTTTAAATCATTTAAAGTATCCATAAATAATCAGCGCCTTTCTATATAAGAATTTTAATACAATACCGTTAGCCCACATATGTTTCTGCACATATGCATATTATTCATGGAACATTATGTGCCTTTATATTATACCATAGTTTCGTGTGCTTTAGCACACATTTTAATCAGTAGTGCAAAACTACAAAAAGAAGGACAAAAACCCGTAATCTGTTTTGTCCTTCTTTTAAAGTTGCACGCTATTTTATATAATAGGAAATTGCTCCTGCATAGGTAGTGAGCTTCAGAATTTGCGAAGCAAATTCCAATGCGTGCAGGCACGCTATTTTATAAGAAAATATATTTCAAGATAAATAATATTGTCAATACATACATCAAAGCACTAATCTTTTTCTCTTTTGCTTTTCCGGAAATCAGATTAATGACTGTCCATGAAATAACGCCAAATGAGATACCTTCTGAAATACTGTACAACAATGGCATAGCAAGGATACATAAGAAAGCCGGAATGGCATCCGTCATATCTTCGAAATCAATCTTAGCTACAGAACCCATCATATAGAATCCTACGATAATCAATGCAGGTGCGGTTGCAAAAGAAGGAATAGCTAAGAATAATGGAGAAAAGATAACAGCAAGCAGGAATAAAAGACCTGTTACAATTGCAGTTAATCCTGTTCTACCGCCTTCGGTAACACCAGAAGCGCTCTCTACATATGTAGTGGTTGTAGAAGTACCAAGAACTGCTCCTACGCTTGTTGCGATAGCATCTGCTAATAAAGCTCCTTTGATTCTAGGTAATTTTCCATCTTTATCCAGCATATCTGCCTTAGAAGAAACGCCGATTAAAGTACCTAACGTATCAAATAAATCAACAAATAAGAAAGAAAACATGATAACAATAAAATCAAATATTCTTACTCCCGAGAAATCAGCCTTAAATACTTGTCCAAAAGTGTTGCCAAGAGCACTGAAGTCAAAGCTTACGATTCCACTTGGAATAACAGAATACATACCAGCATCTGGGTTTGGAATATAAATTCCGGTTAATTCACAAATCACACCCAGTACCCAGGTAATGATAATACCAAATAGAATTCCACCTTTTACATTTTTGATCAGTAACATAGCGGTAATGATAACACCAATAATGGTAAGAAGCGCGCCAATACCTACTGAATTAAATAATTCACCCTTAAAAGTCTGGAAAGCCACTAAGGTGGAATCATTATTTACAACTAATTTGGAATTCTGTAATCCGATAAATGCAATAAATAAACCAATACCAACACTAACTGCCGACTTCAATGTCATTGGAATCGCATTGAAGATAGCTTCACGCACATTCGTCAAAGAAAGAATGATGAAGATAATACCCTCTACAAATACTGCCAGCAATGCAATTTGCCAGGAATAACCCATACCTAAAACTACGGTATATGCAAAATAAGCATTTAATCCCATACCTGGTGCCAAAGCAAATGGATAATTTGCTAATAACGCCATTAATAACGTTCCTGCAAAAGAAGCAAGTGCAGTTGCAATTAATACCGCATTTGCATCCATACCTGATGCAGAAAGGATATTTGGATTAACTGCCAGAATGTAAGCCATCGTCATAAAAGTAGTAACACCTGCCATGACTTCTGTTTTTACATCTGTTTTGTTTTCTGATAACTTAAAAAATTTTTCTAACATTCCCGTTCCTCCTATTTTTTATCACGAAAAATTTGAATACATGAAACATTCTACACAACTTATTTTTATTTGTCTATGATAATTTAATACTTTCTTAATAATTTCATATTAAAAAGGCAAAGACTGCTTCTCTGTCAAGCATCTTTGCCCTTCTAATAAAATAGTGAATCTTCTTTACACAGTCAGCCTACTTGTGCAAATTAACTGGCCCAAATCCCATTGGAAGCATTTCTTCCAATGTATGTTCCACATACTCTTCCTCCGAAACCGCTACCAGAATGCGAAATGTCTTTGGATCACAAAATTCCATCATTACCTGTCTGCAGACACCACAGGGAGCTGCATAACCAGTCACCTTTCCCTTTGCGCCACCTACAATTGCAATCGCTGCGAATGTTCTTTCTCCTTCACTGACTGCCTTAAAAAAAGCAGTTCGTTCTGCACAGTTCGTCGGTGTATAAGAGGCATTTTCAATATTACAGCCCTTATAAACCCTGCCCTCTTTTGTCAGAAGTGCCGCACCCACACAAAAGTCAGAATAGGGTGCATAAGCATTTTCTCTTGCTTCCAGTGCTGCTTTAATTAAAGATTGATTGTCCACTTATCTCGCTCCTTTGTCATATGGGATTCCCTCTGCTCTAGGTGCCTGTGAATTCCTGGAAGTAAAGATTAGTACAACCAGAGTTGCAATATAAGGAATCATCTTGAATAAGTAACTCGGGATACCGAGATTACTCAAAAATGCAATTCCAGAATAAGAAGCAGCTATCGCTTTGGTCAATCCAAAGAATAACGAAGCCCACATAATTTTAACTGGTTTCCATTGACCAAAGATTAATACCGCCAAAGCTAAGAAACCATATCCGGATACTGTTGCATTGAAGTTTGTTGACGTCGGTACTACAAATACCAGTCCGCCAAGTCCACCGAGCATACCTGAAATAATTACACCTGCGTATTGCATATGGTATACATTGATACCTGCCGCATCTGCTGCTTGTGGATGTTCACCACAGGCACGTAAACGAAGGCCAAATTTGGTTCTATATAATACAATTGTAGAGATAATCAAGATACCAACACCAATAAAGGTCGTAATATAGGTATTTTTGAAAAATAATGGTCCGATCACAGGAATACTGCCCAATACAGGCACCGAATCAATACGGAACGTATTGGTGAACTGAATCTGTTGTACCCCTTGGATTATTCTGGCTACAAAGATAGCAAATGCAGGAGCAAACATATTTAAAGCCGTACCACTAATGGTCTGGTCCGCTTTCATATTAATAGCAGCATATGCATGGAAAAGTGAAAATACACCACCGGTAACCATGGAAATTACAATCGCAAGCAAAAGCTGGCTTTGCCCACTCATTTTGCCACCTGTTAAATTGAGGAATAAAATACTCGTAAAGGCCCCCATCGTCATAATACCTTCTAAGGCGATATTGATAATACCGCTTCGCTCCGAAAACATACCTCCCAACGCTACAATCATAAGCGGAATGGAAAAAAACATTGTCTGTTGAAAAATAAAATAAATTACATTCATGCCTTTTTACCCCCTTCCTGCTCTTTCTTTATCTCTTTTCTTTGTCGGGTCTTTGCAATCATAGTTTTTACAATGAGTGCAAAAGCACTAAAGTAAATGATAACAGCAATAATAATATCAATAATTTCCGTAGAAAATTCAAATAGCTGCAAATAGAAACCGCCTGCTGTCAAATATGCAATAAAAATACCTGCAAACAGAATTCCAATTGGATGACAGACGCCCAATAACGCAACGGAAATGCCACTAAAGCCTTCCGATGCTAAAGTATCGACAATTTCAATATGCTTACCGGTTCCGGCAAGGTATAACAATCCACCTGCCAATCCGGATATTGCACCAGCAATTGTCATCGAAAGAATAATACTCTTTTTCTCATTAATACCAGCATATTTACTGGCATCCTTATTAAAGCCAACTGCTTTTAATTCATAGCCAAAGGTAGTCTTATTTAACAATAAATAAATCAATATAATCACTACAATCGCAATTAGAAATCCACCATTTACACTGGAACCCGGAAAAATCTTATCAAAGCCCATTTTTGGAATCTGTGCTGTCACAGCTACCGTATTGGATTCATTTCTCAAATTATTGAAAAGTGGTTTATAGCCCTTTACGGTCCAGTTTACGGCGTACATACCAATATAATTCATCATAATTGATGCAATAACTTCATTTACATTAAAGTGGGCTTTTAAAAATCCCGGTACAAATCCCCATACTGCACCAAACACAACACTGGCTGCTAGTGCAACAATCCAATGAACTCCGCCAAGATTCTTGCACATAATACCAACAAATACGGCTCCAAAACCGCCGACAATAAACTGTCCGCTGGCACCAATATTAAAGAGTCCTGTTTTAAATGCAAATCCAACTGACAAACCAGTCAAGATAATTGGAGTTGCATAATAAAATACTTGTCCAATACCCTTTAATCCATGTGTCAGAGAACCTGTTAAAATCATCATAAATCCAGGTACTGCCTGTTTGCTGTTACACAGTAATAAAACAATGAGTCCAACCAGTAAGCCTATCAGAATCGCGAATATAGAAGACAACGCACCTGAAAAATCAATTTGTTTTTTATTTTTCATCCTGGGCACCTTCTTCCTGTTTATCCTGCTTTGCATGTGCTGTACCCTGCAATGCATGTGTCTTGTCCTGCATTGCGCCTGCCATATACAATCCAAGCTCCTGCACAGTTACTTCTTTTGGGTTTAAGTCTGCCACAATACTTCCTTCAAATATGACTAAAATACGGTCACTTAGATTCATTACTTCTTCCAGCTCCAGAGAAACCAAAAGAATGGCACAGCCTTCATCTCTCTGCTTTACCAATTGCCTGTGAATATATTCTATTGCTCCGACATCCAGTCCTCTCGTTGGCTGAACTGCAAGCATAACATCCGGATTCTTCTTAATTTCCCGGGCTACAATTGCCTTTTGCTGATTACCACCGGACATACTTCTGGTAATTGTTTCTTTTCCCTGTCCGCTTCGAATATCAAATTGTTCAATTAATAAATCCGCATATTCATTCACTTTATCATTACGTATAAAGCCATGATTATTAAATTCCTTTTCAAAATACTGCTGTAATACCAGGTTATAAGCCAGATTATAATCCAATACCAGTCCGTGCTTATGCCTGTCTTCCGGAATATGGGACATCCCATGTGTATTTTTATATCGAATACTCTTTTTGGAAACATCTTCCCCGTTTAAGATTACTTTTCCATCTGAAATACTGTCCAGACCTGTAATGGCATGTACCAGCTCCGTCTGTCCATTTCCGTCAATACCTGCAATACATACGATTTCGCCCTTACGCACTTTAAAGCTCACATCATTTACCAGATTCTTCGTATGTCCTTCACGGGTTGCTTTTACGGTCAGATTTTCAACTTCCAGAACAACGTCCGTTGGTTTTGCTTCACCTTTGTCAACCGTGAGATTTACTTTTCTTCCAACCATCATCTCAGACATGGCTTCCTTATCCGTATCCTCAACGTTAACTGTTCCTATATATTTACCGCGGCGTAATACAGAACACCTATCTGCTACCGCCTTGATTTCATTCAACTTATGTGTAATAAATAAAATTGATTTACCCTCTGCTTTTAAATCTCTCATAATTTGCATTAACTCATCAATTTCCTGTGGGGTCAATACTGCAGTCGGTTCGTCAAAAATAAGAATATCATTATCTCGATATAACATCTTTAAAATTTCAACTCTTTGCTGCATGCCAACTGTAATATCGCTGATTAATGCATCTGGGTCAACCAATAAGCTATACTTCTCACTTAATGCAACTACTTTTTTACGGGCATCTTCCATCCTTAATATGCCATGCTTCGTATCTTCGATTCCTAATACAATATTCTGTAAAACAGTAAAATTATGTACCAGTTTAAAATGCTGATGCACCATTCCGATTCCCAAATCGTTTGCATCTAATGGTCCCTTAATTTGTACTTCTTTTCCTTTTACTTTAATGGTTCCCTTTTCCGGTTGGTACATACCAAAAAGTACACTCATTAATGTAGATTTTCCCGCACCGTTCTCACCCAGTAATGCATGAATTTCACCCTTTTCCAACTGCAATGTTATATTGTCATTTGCAATGATTCCTGGAAATTCCTTTGTGATGTTTAACATCTCAATTACATAATCCATATGCAGACCCCCTAAATCGTTTTCTCGTATTTAAATGGGGTGCCATTAGGTAATACGGCACCCCACAATGAGTCATAAACTTCATTTAACTTTTGTACTTCATATCCTCACAGTAAAAACAAATTATTCAACATATGATACGGTTGTATTTGTTAATGTAAGGTCAGCAGTTGTAGAATCTGTAACATCATTGCTGATTTTCACTTCACCACCAGCTAATTTTTTGTAAACTGCATCGTAATCTTCCTGTGTGAATTTATCAAATTTAGATGTTTCCATTGGAAGACCAATACCATCATTTTCTGCTGTAAATGTTGTGGTTGCTCCGCCTGGGAATGAACCATCATAGTAAGCTTTCACACCATCATATACTGCATTTGATAAGAATTTCATAGCAGAAGTAATAACAGTTGCTGATTCAGAAGCCTGATCAACGTCAACGCCGATAACTTTTGCGTTTGCTTCTTCTGCTGCAGCCATTACGGAGTTACCAACTGCACCACCGCAGCCAAAGATAACTTCTGTTCCATTTTGATACCAGGAAGCTGCCATAGCCTGTGCTTCTGGTGTAGCTGCAAATGCACCTGTATAGTTGTACATAACCTCAACATTTGTTCCGTCTTCAGCAGCGGCTGCGTCAGCACCCTGTACGAATCCGTAACCATAACGGATAACTGCTGGAACTGCCATACCACCCATAAATCCAAGTTTTGTCATGCCATCTTTTACTGCTGCATATCCAGCCATGTAACCTGGTTGGTCTTCCTGGAACAGAATAGCCATTACATTGTCATTAGTTTTGTATTCAGAGTAATCTGCATTATGTGGTTCACCATCCAATAAGATAAAGGTTACATCTGGGTATTGATCTTGAACCGTGTAAACTGGTTCTTCAAATAAATAACCTGGGCAAACTACTAATTTAGCGCCACCTTCAACTGCAAGACCGATTGTTTCGATATAAGCATCTGTTGTGCCTTCCTGTGGTTGATAGTATTTGTAAGAAATACTGTTTTCATCAGCATACTTTGTTAAGCCTTCCCATGCACCCTGATTAAAAGATTTATCATCGATCGTTCCTAAATCTGTAACAAGAGCAAGTTCATATCCATCTGCAGTTGCCTCAGATGCAGTTGCTTCTGCTGTGTCAGCCTCTGTAGCTGCTTCTGTTGCAGCCGCTTCTGTGGTTGCGGTGCCTGTTGTAGCTGTTTCGCTGCTACCACAGCCTACTAGCATCGTAGCAACCATGGCAACACTTAATAATGCGCTTAGTACCTTTTTCTTCATAATAATTTTCCTCCTAATTGAAAATCACTGTTTTTAACCATACTTTATATATGGTCGTGTTACATTGATACTATCACAATGTAAATTTTTTTTCAACCAATTAGACAAAAAGTCCTACAAAACCAAAATGGAAATCACAGGAATTTTTCAAATTTTGTGACTGTTGCAGTCAACAGCTTTTTGAACTGTGGGGCTGCTTCATTCGCTGCCTGTTGCACTTCCTCATGGGTCAGTGGATTCGCTGTCATTCCAGCTGCTAAGTTGCAGACACAGGAAATACCGCATATCTTCATCCCCATATGATTTGCCACAATTGCTTCCACAACCGTGCTCATACCAACGGCATCCGCACCACAGGTTCGAAGCATACGGATTTCAGCCGGTGATTCAAAAGACGGACCCGTTAATTGTGCATATACACCCTTTTGTAGTTCTACCTGGTTCTCTTTTGCCGTTTCCTCGATTATCTTTTGCAAATCCCTGTCATATACCTCGGACATATCTGGAAATCTGGTTCCAAATTCCTCCACATTTGCACCCATCAGTGGATTTGGTGCAAAGCAGGAAATCTGGTCTTCAATCATCATCAACGTACCTGCATGAAAGTTATCATTGATACCACCTGAAGCATTGGTCAGGAAAAGTATTTTTGCACCCAGCATATACATCAGGCGGGTCGGCAATACGACGTCCGAAATCGGATACCCCTCATAATAATGTATCCTTCCCTTCATACACACCACCGGCACTTTATTCACATATCCAAAAATAAATTTGCCTGCATGTCCTGGAACTGTGGATACTGGAAAATTCTCAATTTCACTGTAATTAAGTTCTGAAACTACTTCAATATCCTCCGCATAATCACCTAAGCCAGACCCCAAAACGATTGCCACCTTTGGTTCAAAATCAGTTCTCTTTCTTACACTTTCATAACATTGACACACTTTTTCATATATCTGCTTCATAATAATCACCATACCCTTCTTTAAGTACAACTTTCATTTATTATAATACAAGTATGTGTTTTTGGGCAACAAAAATACCGTAAATGCAAACAGTACATTTACGGTATTTCTGGAAACGTGTTAACCAAACACTTACCTCCATAGAGGCAAATTCATTATACGCAATTGCACGCTTCTTGTCATCACTTTTTCATGAAATTATAAATAAAGAAATCATTTATGAAAATATTATATCTTTTTCTTATGTTTTTATGTTATATAATAATGCAAACCATGCCTCCATTGCTGTCATTCACAATCTTTTGCATGGTTTCCTGCAATTTCATCTGACTTTCTTCTCCTATCATGGAAATCTTATTTGATATGCCATCGTTTACCAGCTGTTCAATTGTTTTACCAAAAATATTCGTTTCCCAAATACCCTTATCTGCTGTATCTGCACTGGAAATGTAACGAATCAAATCTTCCGCCTGTTCCTGTGTTCCTACAATAGGGGCTATTTCTGTTTCTATATTCGCACGAATCATATGGATGGATGGGCTTTCCGCTTTGATTTTCACTCCATATTTATTTCCATGCTTGATAACCTCCGGCTTATCCAAATGTATTTCTTCCCTGTTTGGTGTCACGACACCATACCCTTTATAATGAACTGCCTCTACTGCATTCTGAACCTTTTGATATTCATGCTTGAGCTTTGCCATATCCTGTAGAATATGTATCAATTGATACTCACTCTGAACGTCTGTACCAACAAGATCACTAATCATCGTATAATAGAAGGAATCATCTACATCAAGATTAATCTTAATGCCACCATCTGCCATATCAATCTGATCAATCTTGCTTTTTTTTATGTAGGTACTTTCTAAGGCAAATGTATTTTCCATAAAGTCACGCATGGAAGATACCGTTGTCATTGCATTTCTTATATTTTCAACTATATCTGTTTTCATTTCATGTTTTTCTGGCAGCATCTCCACCCATTTCGGCATATAAAATTCAATGGTTGAAATAGGGAACTCGTACAATACGGTTTCTAAAATATGATGAATATCTTCTTTCTTTAATTGTTCACAATTCACTGTCATACAAGGAACCTGATAAGACTCATGAATATTTTGGGCGATAAGCTGAGCATCCTCACTGTATGGTTTCTCTGTATTTACCAACACTACAAAAGGCTTTTGCAGTCTTTTCAGCTCCTGTATTGCCTTTTCCTCCGGAGCCAGATAATTTTCTCTTGGTAATTCCCCGAAGCTACCATCTGTCGTGATTACAATCCCTATTGTAGAGTGGTCTGTTATGACCTTTTGGGTTCCTATTTCCGCTGCCTGTGTAAACGGGACCTCCGCATCATACCAAGGGGTCTTAACCATTCTCTCCATATCGTCTTCTGTATGTCCGGTTGCTCCGTCCACCATAAAACCAACACAATCAATCAGACGAAATTTCACATCAATGTCACCCTTCAAACGGATAGATGCCGCTTCCTGTGGAATGAACTTAGGTTCCGTCGTAGTGATTGTTTTTCCACCAGAAGATTGTGGCAATTCATCCTGGGTTCTCATTTTTTCATGTTCATCCTGAATATAAGGTAATACCATAATATCCATGAATCGTTTAATAAATGTAGATTTTCCTGTACGAACCGGACCTACAATCCCTAAATAAATCTCCCCGCCCGTTCTTATCTGTATGTCTTTATAAAGGTTGAATTCCTTGTTCTCGTTATTTTTTATTGTGTCCATAAAAATACCCCATTTCTATTTATTCTAAATATATGGGAATGGGGTATGATTTATTACTATTATTTATGATGCATTTCCATAATTTCTGTTACGTCTGTAGAAAACCCGATTGCCTTGACTGGTTTTCTCTTGCAAATGATTGTATACATTACAAAATAAGACATCCTCTCCGAATATCAAATTTTTCAAAATACGCTTTTTCCTTTGGTATCCATTCCTTTTGAAAACGTTCCAGATTTTCTTCTCCATTGCGCATACGTATTCTTTCTATCTGAATATCATCTGAGATATCGGTAAATAACTTTAACGCATAGGACTGCCCAAAATAAGGATGCATGCTGTAAGATCCCTCGATGATGTTTAGCTTCCTGTGATTTATCCGCAAGCTGTTTCCTATGTGCATTGTATGGCAGCTAAATGGTCTGTATTCCACTGTTTTTCCCTGTAAAATAAAATCCAGAACTTCATTTTTGAAACGTTCATAATCTACGTTCCCGCCAACTTCTGCAAGCCGTTCTTTTGTTCTTTGTTCCTTCTGAAGGAAAAAATCATCCATATGAAATAAATTACAATCAAATATTTCCTGCAAATAATATCCTAACGTAGTCTTTCCACTTGCACATTTACCGTCAATCGCAATTAGAATAATCTCTTTTTCACTCTGTTGTTTTAATTCTTCGACCGCTTGCACCGCTGGTTCAAATCGTTCCCGGCATTTTATATTTATTTTAAGCTTCTCCTGCATTCTAAATAGTACTCCTTTTAAATCTTATTTTCGAAATTTAAAAAATGTAAAAACATTTCTTTATTGACTGGCTTTGAAAAATAATATCCCTGTAAATAATCTACCCCCTGTGTAGTCAAATACTCTACCATTTCCTCTGTTTCAACGCCTTCTGCCACACTCTTCAGATGTAACATGTGAATCATCTTGATGGTAGAGGATAATAATACCTCAGCAGCCTTTCTTTTACTTTCATCTTCCTTCTTATCGAAGGCAGGCCAAATCAAGCTCTTATCAATTTTAATCAACTCATAATGAATCTGATTTATCTGTGCCAGACTTGAATAGCCGGTTCCGAAATCATCCATTGAAATGCTGAATCCATCTGCTCTCAGTTCTTCTATATTCTGAAACAGCAATTTCTCTGAATCAATCGTTGCCGTTTCCGTAATTTCAATATTAAACATTGCATGAGGCAGCTCATACTTTGCAATAATTGTTTTCAAAATTGGGGCAATATTAGGCATAACTGCCTGCACTCTGGAAAGGTTCACTTCCATATACGCAATACCAGCTTTTTCCATATCACATTCGCGCATATCGCGTGCTACCATATCAAATATTTGATTGCCCAGCATCTGCATCATCCCTTTTCTTTCCACAATTGGGATAAATTCTTCGGGTGAAACAAAGCCAACACTTGTTGTATCCTTCAAACGAATTAATGCTTCTGCTGAATGAAATTTTTTACTCTTAGTATCATAAATGGGCTGATAAAACATTTCAAATCCATCCTGCTCCATCGCATGTATTACCATTTGCTCTATTTTGTCTCTACGTTTCTTTCGTTCCGTCATATCCTGCTGCAAATAATAAATACTGCTTGGACTCTTCTCCAGATTTTCCGTCACAAAATTTAACAGTTCATATGCGTCATCCTTTTTATTTACATTCTGTTCAAAAGCAATTACCGTTATATGGTAATGTATCGCAATCCCTTTTGTTTCAAGCTGTTCTATTTTATCCTTCATCATTTCTAAAGCCTCTTCCTCCGGCTTTAAAAGGGTAAATGTCGTAAATGTATTTTCTTTAGAATGAAAAACCTCACTTTTGAACTGTATCCTTAATACTTCCTTGGCTGCCTTTAATATCTGGTTTCCAATATCATAACCGTGTATCATATTAATCTGTTCTAAATTATCACAGGTTATGCTTACCATATATGGTTTTACGCCCTTTTCCATATATTCCGCAACCATTCGGTAAAATGCATTTCGATTAAAGCAGGCGGTCAGGGCATCATAATTTTCTTTTTGATTTTCAAAGGAAAAATAAATAGATAAAATCAGTAGCACAAATCCAAATCCGGATAAAAGAACACTAGGAACCATTATCTGAAAACAAAGAACCGCAACCCATATTCCTAATCCAATTCGGATAGAACCACGATGACCTTTCGTCAGAGAATTTCGCCTGCTCAACGTCAGACGCAGGCACATAAAAAGATAGCTTACTCCACAGATATAGACTACGACTGCCATTGGTCCATAGGAATATGCCACATCTTCCGTAACCATATAATGCAAGTCGCCAAAGACCACCATAACAAGCGCCGTCAGTAAAGGAAGCACCGTTAGAAGCAATCTTTTCAGACTGGGACGTCTTTGCTCATTGGAAAGAATCTCCACATATAAATAATTGCAAAAAATCATAATAATAACACTGCCTATAAATAACTGATGGATAAATCGGTTCATTTCCGCGGAAATAATATCTAAATGAGTAATACTATAGACACTGGCCACATCAAGTGCCAGATTCAAGCCGGTAAAAAAAAGAAGCGTTCGAAAACATTTTGTTGACAATAATTTCAAATGTTCATTTCTGTTATAATCAAATACAATCAATAACCATACTAAAATCGATGCTACCTGAAAGCGCTAATTAATATCAAGCATACACTTTTCTCCAATCATAAAATGGCGAAAGCATATCTGAATCATTATTCAGTTTTACCTTCGCCATATTTCATCTAAAAAGTACTTTTTTATTCTTTTAACTTGGTTTTAAGTATAATTCATTCGGTTCAAAAAAGCAATTCCTTTAAATAGAATGTTCTATCGTTTCAATTTTTAATCTACTTACTAAAAGAGGAATTAACAGCAATTGTAGAATAATGCCTGGTATGGCGTTCATAAATGCCTGCATTGCAAATATTTTCCAGGTAAAGGCATTTCCTAACAATTGATAAATGAAGAAAGATGCTACTCCCCATACAATTCTTCCTGCAAGCATCGAAATAATAAGGGAAATATAGATACCCCCTTTTCTGTCCCTTACCTTTTGATAGAGAATGCCTGTCAGCAATCCATAGGTACCTAATTCAATTGCCATGCAGACAGCGGTTGGCACCATGACCGGCATACCAATCAACAGGCTTCGAATAATAGGAGTAAGTACCCCCACGATTAAGCCATAAGGTCCTCCACAGATAAATCCACATAGAATAACCGGTATATGCATCGGAAGTAACATATTCCCAATTGCCGGAACCTGCATGGTGAAAAATGGTAAAATCACACCAATTGCAATAAATAATGCGGATAAAATAATCTTTTTTGTTTTGTTATTTTGTGTACTCATAAATAAATTCTCCTTTTTCTTTCCTTTTTCTTTTTTTACACCTGAATCTTCAAATAAAAAAACCATGAAGTATCTGCCTCGTTCTGAGGCAAACTACCTTCATGGTAATTCTTTTTCAGTCTATGACCAGTTTATTGTCATAATTAATAAATCTTATATAAAAATAACCCTGCGTAAAAGCATTTATCATATATGCGTAATTCATGCATATCAAACATTTCTTCTGAAATGACCTATTTCTTCCTGAAATAAGAATATGCTTATTCGCATCCCATATCTATCCTTGCCAGTTCCTCTATTACATTTTGGACCAGCTTTCCCAAAGATAAATCTTCTACACCAACTACTATATTATCACAATGATTCATAGGAACCAAGACTTTTTTTGCATTACTTTGTCCGACTGCTAATGCCATCTTAGGCGTAATCTCTCCAAACAAGGAATCTGCAATCACAATTCCGATGGGTCCGATTATCACATCCGCCTTGCGGCACCCTGCCACCACTGGATTTTCACCAGTAACTGCATGATCTGCGCCTGCTTTTAACATTGCTGCAGTTGCTGTACTATTTGTTCCAACTGCTGTAATAATACAGTCTTTCCTGTTGTTTTTGATACTCTCTACCAATTGCTTGCCAAGTCCACCACCCTGGCCATCTATAATAAGTATATTCATCGAAATTATCCACCACCTGTTTTTCTTCTACCCTGCCATTTGTTTATTATAGGATAAAATTGCAATTGATACAACTACAATTATACTTCTATTTTGCTTCTACTTTGATTCTATGTCGTTTTCTTTTTATATTCGCTAACGATATAACAAATTACAAAAAATACAATTCCATATACAGAAGCAATTGGCACTGCTATTCCGACATCAATTAAAGAAGCATCTGGTTTGAGGCTGAATAAATAGGACAATGGCACGCGCACTAAGAAAGAAGCCGAAATTCCCTGCAGCATGACCGGTAAAGTCCTGCCATGGCCATTAAAATAGCCAATAAAGCTAAATACAATGCACGTCAAAATAGCTTCCGGGCTAAAACCTTTTAGATATTCCGCTGACTTTGCAATATAGACTGTGTTGGACGTAAATAGTGCAGATGGTAAATCGCCCCGCAAAAAAGCAAATGCAAATATTAACACGCCTATTACCGTTCCGATTACCATGCCCGTTTTCATTGCTTTCTTTGCCCGGTCTTCTTTACCGGCACCAACATTCTGTGCCACAAAAGCGGACATAGACTGCATTAAGGAAGATGGAATCAGCATGACAAAGGCAACTACTTTTTGCGCTATTCCATATCCCGACGATGCTTCCAGTCCCATTCCATTAATAATCGCGCATAAAATCAAAAAGGAAATGTTCGTAAGCAATTCCTGAAGTGCAATTGGAAATCCAAGTTTAAAGAAATTTCTAATCTCAGAATTAAAACCGATGTCTTTTTTGGTCAACGTAAATGGAAGCTTTTGTTTCCGGATAATAATAATGGATAATGCAACACTGACTGCCTGTGCCAGTATAGTTGCTAATGCAGCCCCCGCTACATTCATATGAAATACTGCAACAAATAAAAGATCCCCTACAATATTTACCATGCATGCAATCGCTACAAAGATAAGAGGTAATTTTGAATTTCCCATTCCTCTGAAAATACCACTGATGACATTATATGCAACGACAAATGCGATTCCAGCTCCACAGATACGCACATAGGTCACAGTTAAATCAAATGCCTGCGCCGGCGCATTCAAAAGACCGGCAAAAGTTGGTGCAAACACCAGCATCAAGACCATAATTCCTATGGCAAGCACACAGAAAAAGCAGATTGCTCCACCGATTGCTTTTCCAATACGGTGTTGATTTCCTTCCCCTAAATATCGACTGATTAAAACAGTCACGCCCATCGTAAGTCCTGTGATGACAAATGTAACAAGATTCACTACATTACTTCCCGTTGCTACCGCTGAAATACCTGCATCAGTACCAAATTGTCCAACAACAAGTAAATCTACTGCCCCATACATCGCCTGTAGAATCAACGCCCCCAATACCGGAATCATAAATTGAATCAGTTTCTTTGCAATACTTCCCTGTGTAAAATCATCTGCTAAATTATTCCTTTGTTCCAGTTTAAACCCAAACCTTTCTGCTGTTCCTGTATGTCCTCGTAAAAGATATCCTATCGTCTTATGTATTTGCCTCTGCAAGCGGACTAGTTATCCGCAGACAGATTTGCAAGCATTTTCTGAGCCGTTTTATAGAATTGCTCCAGCTCCTTTTCGGAAATACCAGAAATTAAAATTGATTCTGTATTCTGTAATTCCTTCTGTAATTCCTTTTTAATATTAGAGGCCTTCTCTGTAAACTGAATTTTCTTTCTTCTACCATCTATCTCATCACTTATTCTACAGATTAATTTCTTTTCTTCTAAGGATCGTAATAATTCTGTCGCAGTTGAAGAACGAAGTCCAAATTCGTGTTCAATATCTTTTTGATAAACAGCTCTGTCACAGCCCTCTACCAATATAAAATCCAAAATCCC
>JAQUYA010000176.1 GCA_028692055.1 Lachnospiraceae bacterium
TGACCTTTTCCACCATCCATCATAATTAAATCAGGAAACGAATTAAAACTTCCCAGCTCTTTTCCTTCTTCCATTTCGGCTAATCCATGTCTGAATCTTCTTGTTAGCACTTCTTGCATAGATGCATAATCATCGGCACCTTCCACCCCTTTAATTTTAAATTTGCGGTAGTCATTTCGCTTTGGCTTTCCATTTTCATATACAATCATAGAGCCAACAGAAGCAAATCCATTTGTATTTGAAATGTCGAAGGCTTCTATTCTTCTAATTCCTTTCGTACCTATTAACTGTTCAATTTCTTTTACAGCACCTATCGTACGACCCTCTTCCCGCTTTAACCGCTCCTTATCAGTGCTTAATACAAGCACTGCGTTTTTTCTTGCTAGCTCTACTAGTTTTTCCTTCGAGCCCTTTTGGGGGATTCTAATATGTACTCTTCGACCTCGTTTCTTAGTCAGCCATTCTTCTAGCACTTCAATCTCCTGTATCTTCTCCTGAAGCATTAACTCGCCGGGTATATAGGGCGTTCCTGCATAAAATTGTTTGATAAAACTTTCTAAGATATCACTCTTCGAATCTCCTTCTGCTGTTTTGAGATAGAAATGATCTCTTCCTATTAGGCGGCCTCCTCTAATAAAAAATACCTGTACAACGGCCTCGGTATTTTCTGTTGCCACCGCTAGAATATCCTTGTCCTCCCCATCATTATTGGTAATTTTTTGCTTTTCTGCAATTTTCTTTACACTTGTCAATAGCTCTCTATATTCAATTGCTTTTTCAAATTCCATCGCTTCAGATGCTACAAGCATTTCTCCTGCTAGATTCTTAATGACAGGTTCAAAGTCTCCTGCCAGAAAGCGTACTGCTTCTCCCACATCCTTTTTATACTCTTCTCCTGTAATATATCCCTGACAAGGAGCATGACACTGTTTAATGTGATAGTTTAAGCATGGTCGCTCTTTTCCTATATCCTTAGGTAAACTACGATTACAGCTTCTTATATTGTAAAGCTTTCGTATTAGATCAATGGTGTCTTTTACCGCCGTTACACTCGTATATGGTCCAAAGTATTTTGCTTTATCTTTTATTATCTGTCTTGCAAAAAGTATGCGCGGAAATTCTTCTTCTACCGTAACCTTAATAAATGGATACGATTTATCATCCATAAGCATTGTATTATATTTGGGTCGATGCTCTTTTATAAGATTGCACTCTAAAACTAAGGCTTCTAACTCGGAATCTGTAACTATATATTCAAATCTAGTAATATGTGTAACCATTTGTTCAATTTTTACACCTTTATTGCGACTTGATTGAAAATATTGTCTAACGCGGTTCTTTAGGCTAATTGCCTTACCAATATAAATAATATGGTCTTTTTCATCATGCATCAAATACACCCCTGGTTTTCCAGGAAGCTTTTTCAATTCTTCTTCAATATTAAAATTTATATTTTCCATAACTTCATTATAATATTTTTCAAAAAAAAGGACAAGACCTTACCGTCCTGTCCTTGCATTATTATTTATATTTCTGTGCTTACTGGTTCCGCAATCACTGATTCCACATCTGTCACTTCTTTCGTTGGATCATCAATGCCTTTTATTTTACGGAAAATTCCCATAAATTCTTTTCCTGTAATGGTTTCCTTTTCAATAAGGAAATCTGCAATCTTATCAAGCGCTTCACGATTTTCTAATAATAGGCGTTTTGCCTCCTCGTATGCTATTTTTAACATTGCCATAACTTCTTTGTCAATCTCTGCAGCAGTAGCTTCTCCACAATTAGAAACTGCCCGTCCATCTAAATACTTATGCTGTATTGACTCCAACCCTATTAATCCGAATTTTTCAGACATACCATACTGTGTTATCATGGCTCTTGCGATTGAGGTGGCCTTTTCAATATCGTTAGAAGCTCCCGTTGTAACCGTGTCAAATACAATTTCTTCTGCTGCACGTCCGGCTAAGAACCCAACTAGCATCGCCTGTAATTCTTTCTTTGTATTTAAAAACTTCTCTTCCTCGGGAGTCTGCATTACATATCCTAATGCACCCATAGTTCTTGGTACAATCGTAATTTTTTGTACTGGCTCTGAGTCTTTTTGTAACGCACTGACTAATGCATGTCCAACCTCGTGATAAGAAACAATTCTTCGTTCCTCTGCATTCATAATTCGGTCTTTCTTCTCTTTTCCTACTAGAACAACTTCAACCGCTTCAAATAAATCACTTTGTGCAACTACCTTACGACCATGTTTTACTGCATTAATTGCCGCTTCATTAATCATATTTGCTAAATCGGAGCCAACTGCTCCTGAAGTTGCTAAAGCAATTGATTCTAAATCCACTGTTTCATCCATCTTAACATCTTTTGCATGAACCTTTAAGACATCTACACGTCCCTTTAAATCAGGCTTATCTACTACAATTCTTCTATCAAAACGTCCCGGTCTGAGTAATGCTGGGTCCAAAATCTCTGGTCGGTTTGTCGCTGCAAGTAACAGCAAGCCCTTATCTGTGTCAAATCCATCCATCTCCGCCAGTAATTGATTTAATGTCTGTTCCCGTTCATCATTGCTACCCATTCCATTATCGCGACTTTTACCAATTGCATCGATTTCATCAATAAATATAATACATGGTGCCATTTTTTGAGCTTCTTTGAATAAATCGCGAACCCTTGATGCTCCAACACCTACATACATCTCTACAAAGGCAGAACCTGATAGCGAGAAAAATGGTACCTTTGCTTCTCCTGCAACTGCTTTGGCTAATAATGTTTTACCGGTTCCTGGTGGTCCTACAAGAAGCGCTCCTTTGGGAAGCTTGGCTCCAATCCCCGTATACTTTCCTGGATTATGTAGAAAATCCACAACTTCCTGTAATGATTCTTTTG
>JAQUYA010000078.1 GCA_028692055.1 Lachnospiraceae bacterium
ATAATGCAGGAAAAGGGACTTGAACCCTCATGATATTGCTATCACACGGACCTGAACCGTGCGCGTCTGCCAATTCCGCCATTCCTGCGAGCACAAATATTATTATATGGGTTATTGCTCTAGATGTCAATAAAACTTGAAAGAAAAGAAGAAAAAAATGAATTATATCGTATTTGATTTGGAATGGAATCAATCGAGTGAAGAAGAGGCAGAAGAAACAAAGGGATTGCCATTCGAGATCATAGAGATTGGTGCTGTAAAACTGAATAGTAATAAGAAAATCATAAGTCAGTTTAGCAAATTGATAAAACCACAAATGTATCATGAATTGCATTATATTACAAAGAAGCTGATACATCTGCAAATGGAAGATTTGGAAAATGAGCAATGTTTTGTGGATATCATGAAGGAATTTTTGGAATGGTGTGGAGAAGATTATATTTTCTGTACCTGGGGCCCTCTTGATTTGTTAGAGCTTCAAAGGAATATGAAGCATTATGGAATGCCGGTACTTGCAGAGGGACCATTTCCTTTTTTAGACATTCAAAAGCTGTTTAGTATTGCCTTTGAGGATAAGAAGTCAAGACGTACGTTGGAATATGCGGTTGATTATCTGAAGATTGAAAAGGACATTCCTTTTCATCGGGCCTTTAGTGATGCCTATTATACAGCAAAGGTATTTGGAGAGATGAAAGATGAAAAGGTAGAGAAAAATGTTTCTTTTGATGTCTATTCATTACCGAAGGATCGCAAGTCGGAGATAAAAGTAACCTTTGATAATTACGCAAAATATATCTCCAGAGAATTTGAAGATAAACAGGCAGCCATGGCAAATCGTGAAGTGATTAGTACAAAATGTTATTTCTGTCATAAGAATTTGCGAAAAAAAATACGCTGGTTTTCCACAAATGGAAAACATTACCTTAGTGTTTCTTATTGCGATAAGCATGGTCCGATGAAAGCAAAAATACGCTTGCGAAAGTCTGAAAATAATAAAGTATATGTTGTAAAAACATTAAAATTCATTTCCTGGAATGATGTTGAGAATATTAAGAAAAAAAAGGAAAATGCCAAAAAGATAAAAGAATAGAACCATCTCTGGTTCTATCTTTTAATTTATTTTTCTTTATAATAAGAAATACAATTAACCAATCGTAACTGTGATTACCGCTTTTCCGGAAGAAGCTAGTAAAGTATCATTTCCTTCGATGCACATATCGGCATTATCACAGGAAACCGCTTTTATGTTTACAAGGCGAACCGTATAATTTTTAGAGGTATCTACAGTAATGGTAATCCGGTTGTCTTTTCTGAGGAAGGAAGCATTTAGAGTAGCTTTTGCGTCCATACCATACACGGTTGTAGCAGCTTCCACACCATTTTCTAAAGCATAGGCTCTAAGTTCTACACCTTCTGCATAATCATAATCCGGCTTTTCATCATTTGCACCAATGGCAACAATAGAGTTAGCTTTTACCATAAGCGGAATATCTAAATAATCGCATTTCTTAGTAATCCATTTGCCACCTTCTACAACTTCACCAGTAAAGAAATCGGTCCAGATTCCAGCAGGCAGGTAATAATCGGCAATAGAATCTTCACTGAAAACAGGAGCAACTAATAGGTTGTCACCCAGCATATATTGTTTATCCAGATATGCACAGTTGCGGTCTTCTGTAAATTCGAGAATCATGCTTCTCATAGTAGGAACGCCTGATTTGGAAGTATCAACAGCGGTTTTGTATAGGTAAGGCATGATACGTGCCTTTAATTTTGTAAAGAATCTTACTACATCAACTGCTTCCTCATCATAAAGCCAAGGAACACGATAGGAAGTACTTCCATGTAAACGGCTGTGTGAGGATAATAATCCAAATGCAACCCAGCGTTTGTATACATCAGGAGTAGAAGTCTGCTCGAATCCACCGATGTCGTGAGCCCAGAAACCAAATCCGGACATTAACAGGGATAATCCACCACGAAGACTTTCCTCCATAGATTCATAATCGGACCAGCAATCACCGCCCCAGTGTACAGGGAACTTCTGTCCACCGACGGTAGCGGAGCGTGCAAATAATACTGCCTGGCCTTTTCCACGTTTTCTTTCCAATAAATCATAAACACATTTGTTGTAGAGATAGGTATAGTAATTATGCATTTTTTTCGAATCAGAGCCATCGAAGTATACAACATCTTCGGTAGGAATTCTTTCACCAAAATCTGTTTTAAAGCAATCAACACCCATATCCAATAATACTTCCAGATTATCCTGGAACCATTTGCAGGCATCCGGATTTGTAAAGTCTACAAGAGCCATACCGGGCTGCCACATATCCCATTGCCATACATCTCCATTGGTGCGTTTCAGGAGATAACCCTTTTCTTTTCCCTCTGCAAACATACGGGATTCCTGCCCAATATAGGAGTTAATCCATACACAGATATTTAAGCCCTTTGCTTTAATACGTTTTAACATACCTTCCGGATCAGGGAATACACGGTCATCCCAAAGGAAGTTTGACCAATGAAATTCCTTCATCCAGAAACAGTCAAAATGAAATACACGGAGAGGAATTCCTCTTTCTAACATTCCATCGACAAAACTCATTACTGTTTTTTCATCGTAATTTGTAGTGAAGGAAGTGGATAACCATAAACCAAAAGTCCAAGGAGCCGGAAGAGAAGGTTTACCGGTCAAGTCCGTATAATGTGTTAAAACATCTTTCATGGTAGGACCATTCATAAGGTAATAATCCAAGTATCCGCCTTCCACACTGAATTCGGTCTTTGTTACGACTTCAGTTGCAACTTCAAAGGAAACCTTTTCCGGATGATTTACAAATACACCATATCCTTTATTGGAAATATAAAAAGGAATATTTTTGTAGGATTGCTCGGTGCTGGTACCACCATCTTCATTCCAGATATTTACGGTCTGTCCATTTTTTACAAAAGCAGTAAAGCGCTCGCCCATACCATAGATTAATTCATTTACACCAATGCTTAATTGCTGGCGCATATAGGTATCTTTATTATCACTGGTTTCTTCATAAGCAAGACCTCTCCAGTTTGTTTTCATGCAGGCAAGATCTTTCGGACCGGATTTGGTAATCACTTCTCCATTTCTGGAATAAACCATCTGCCAGTTTGCCTTTGTAATAGCCAGAGAAAGCGTTCCACTTTTAATCGTAATGGTTTCTTCTGTTTCAGTCACATCTAAAGGAATACTTTCTGTAATTTCCAATTCAAATTCAGGGGATTTTTTAATGCATCCCATATGGTGATAAGTCTGTACACGAAGAACCTCCGGCATAGGGGAAGTTATCTTAACCGTAAGATTCACACCGCCCAGAGTATCACCTCTGCTTACGATATGAGAAGTAGGTGTACAGAGTGTAACTTCTGTTTTTTCGATTGTTGCATAATAAACTTCCTGTGGTGCAAAACACTCACAATTTTCTTTTTGTAACCAGCATCCATTGCTAAATTTCATTTTTATAATCCCTTTCTGCGTGCTTTAGCACGCGTGTAAATCAATAGTTGAATAGAAAAACGGCTTGACGAATAGTCTGTTTATAAATATAATTATAATATCATTTGTGGCAAGTTCAAGCGATAATATTAACAATATATATAACTATATTGCTGTATTAAGTAAATAATGGGGATTTATTCAATAAGTGAAGGTTAAAGGCAAGCTCTTTTGTTTAAGAAAGGACAATCGTATTGGAACTGAATTGTAAAATAGCTGAAATAGAATTAGAACATGCTGGAATATTAAATCCGGGGCAATGGATAGACCATTCCCGTTTTGTTGCACTTGCGTGTAAAAATATAGCCCTGCAGTGCAGCGACCTATCGCCCGAAAAGGCATATTGCTTTGGATTGTTACACGACATTGGACGTTACGCCGGAGTAACATCGGAAAAACATTTAATAGACGGCTATCGCTTTTGTATGAAACGAGGATGGGAGAAAGCTGCTCAAATCTGCATATCCCATGCTTTTATGATACAGGATATAAAAACATCGATAGGTACGTTTGATGTTTCTGAGGACGAATATCAGTTTATGGATAACTTTCTTAAAAATATCGTTTATGATGATTATGACAGACTTGTGCAACTGTGTGATGCTTTGGCACTTCCAAGTGGATTTTGTCTTTTAGAAAAGAGATTTGTTGATGTGGCAATCCGTTATGGAACACCACCTGTCACAGTGGAACGCTGGAAAAAAATAATAGAAATAAAAGAGCAATTTGAGAAAAAAATTAATGGTTCTATTTATGAATTGCTTCCAGGAGTAATAGAAAACAGTTTTCGATAAAAGAGAACGGATAATAGAAAAAAAAACCAGAAAAACCAGTCGAACCAAATAGCCAATATGGAGCAGGGAAACCATGGAAGAAAGAAAAGCGACAGACAAAAATTTAAAATTACAGGATATTAATCTTTTGGAAAAGAGAAAACATGGAGATGTAGGATTTCCAATGCGAGTTTACTGGAATGATTTTACAACCTATGTTGCCGAAAGCATTCCCTGGCATTGGCACGAAGAAATGGAGTTTGCTATTATTACAGAAGGAAGTGTAGAAGTTTCTGTCGGTACAGGAAGCCTATTGCTACAAAAGGGAGAAGCCATATTTATCAATACAGATACACTACATCAAATGAAGCCACAGGGTGAAAAAAAAGCATATATGTTTACAATTGTTGCACACCCATGTATTCTTGGGATAGAAAAAGGATTTCTCCTGAGTACAAAATATGTAGCACCTTTTATTACAAATGACAATATAAAAATGCAGATATTCAGACCAGAAGTTGACTGGCAGAGGGAAGCCATTGATAAATTACAGCAAATATATGATTCTTTTGAAGAAAAAGGGTATGGATATGAGTATAAGCTTCATAATTTATTATGCGAGGTCTGGTTTTCCATGGTGGAGCACAGCTGGAGTACACAGATAGAGGAAGTATCCTATAAAGCAATTGATGAAACCAGAATTTATCAAGCGTTGGAGTATATACAAACACATTATATGGAAGCAATTTCACTGGAAGACATCTGTGACCATCTAAATATAAGCAAAAGCGAGTGCTGCCGATGTTTTAAACGAAATATCAGAATGACACCCTTCGAGTATCTGATGATTCACCGCGTATCAACAGCAGCAAAGTTATTAGAAAAAACAAATCAATCCATCACAGAAATAGCAATAGGAACAGGATTTAACAGTAATAGCTATTTTTGTAAGATATTTAAAAAATACATGAGCGTCAGCCCGGCAGAGTATAGAAAGAATGGTAGAAAAGAAGGAATATGACGTCAAAATAGAAATTCACAGATGGAGAGAAAGGAAGGATTATCGGAATGGAGTTTAAACATGAGTTAGTACTACCTAACAGTGACATACCTTTTCGAATGTTTGTATTTGAGGGAAAAAATGGTAATTACCAAGTAGTAAAACACTGGCACAATACGGTTGAAATTTTTCTGGTATTAGAAGGAAAAATAGACTTTTATCTAAATTCCCAATATTATTCTTTGGAAAAGGGTCAATTTATTCTGGTTAATTCAAATGAAATACACTCCATTGAAGCACCGGAGGAAAATTATACCATAGTCCTGCAGATCCCACAGGAAGCGTTGGAAGAATATCGGAAGGAAGAGTATCTTCTTTTTAAGAGTACACGTTATGAAAAAGACTCGGAAATGATAGAGCTGATTCGTGAAATGTACCAGATTTATTCAGAAAAGAAATATGGATATGAATTAGAAGTAAAAAGTTATTATTATAAGCTTCTGCATATTTTACTTACAAAATATAAGGAAAGAAATGTAGACAAGGAAAGGATTCGCCAGAATAGACAATTAGAGAAGCTGTCAAGGATAACCAATTATATTCAGGAAAATTATAGAAATGATATTACTTTGGAAAGTGTAGCCGAAGTCTTTGGATTTTCTCCCACCTATTTATCCCGTATTTTTCAGAAGTATGCAAGTATTAACTATAAGACATATCTGCTGAATGTACGAGTGGAATATGGATATAAGGAATTGGTAAATACAGAATTATCCATTAATGAAATCGCAGAAAAGAATGGTTTTCCGGATAGCCGCAGTTTTGCAAAGGCATTTTCAAAAAGATATGGAGTGCTGCCAAGCACATATCGAAAGGAAATGAAAAAAAGACAAGAAAGTGCTATTCTTTAGACAAGTTTTAGGTAGAAAAATACAAAAAAGTTGTATATAATAAAGATAATCTAAGCAATTGTTACAGAAAAGATGATTGAGGTGGCAATTGCTATTTTTAACCGTATAAAAGGGGTTATGGATGTATTGGAAAGGAGTAAAAGAAGATGAAGATTCAAAATGTTACAGATGCAGCTTTTAAAGTTTATGGACGTGTTCTCACAGAGGATTATGAAGTTGCAGAATTAATTAAGGAAATGCAGAAAACAGACGCGCCTGCAGATGCGGTTGTTTATTATCCTTCTATTCCGGAATTAGAAGCCTTACCAATTAAAAAGGTAATCGAAGACAGTTTCTTCGGAGGTCAGCCTTTACAGATAGGATATTGTAACGGCACAAATGATAAGCTGAATGCAGTAGAATATCATCGCAATTCAGAGTTAGGAGTTGCAGTTACGGATTTGATTTTCTTAGTTGGAAAGCAGCAGGATATCGAAGAAGATAATACCTATGATACCAGCAAAATGGAAGCTTTTTTTGTACCAGCAGGAGAAGTGGTAGAATTATATGCGACGACTTTACATTATGCACCTTGCAGTGTAGACGGAAAACCTTTCCGCAACGTAGTAATCTTACCAGAGGGTACGAATACCGAGGTTGCAAATGTACCAAAAGGAGCAAAGGAAGATGTACTCTTAGTGGCTCGTAATAAATGGCTGATTGCTCACGCCGATGCAAAGATTGATGGAGCCTTTAACGGATTAAAGGGCGAAAATGTTAGTGTGTAAGAAGTAATATACAAAAGTAAAATTAGCACTCTTAATTTAGAAGACATATGTAAGTATATAAAACGAAAAACCAATAAATCATAAAAATAGAAAATGGAGGAAAAAGAAATGTTTCAAAATTTACCAAAAGTTAAAATCGGTATTGTTGCTGTAAGTAGAGATTGTTTTCCGGAGAGCTTATCCGTATCAAGAAGAGAGGCTTTGATTAAGGCATACAAAGCAAAATATGACGCAGAAAATATTTATGAATGTCCAGTATGTATTGTAGAAAGTGAAATACATATGGTACAGGCATTAGAAGATGTGAAAAAAGCAGGATGTAATGCACTGGTTGTTTATCTTGGTAACTTTGGTCCGGAAATTTCAGAAACCTTACTTGCAAAACATTTTGATGGACCAGCAATGTTTGTTGCAGCAGCAGAAGAAAGCGGCAACAGCTTAATGGATGGTCGTGGAGATGCTTATTGCGGTATGTTAAATGCAAGCTATAATTTAAAACTTCGCAATATCAAAGCATATATCCCTGAGTATCCAGTAGGTACTGCAGAAGAATGTGCAGATATGATTCAGGAATTTGTTCCAATTGCACGTGGTATCATCGGATTATCTGATTTAAAGATTATCAGCTTTGGTCCTCGTCCATTGAACTTCTTAGCATGTAATGCACCAATTAAACAACTCTACAATTTAGGTGTAGAAATCGAAGAAAATTCAGAGCTTGATTTATTTGAAGCTTTTAACAAACATGCAGATGACGCTCGTATTCCAGAGGTTGTAAAAGACATGGAAGCAGAACTTGGCAAAGGCAATATGAAGCCGGAGATTCTTCCTAAATTAGCGCAATATGAATTAACTTTACTGGATTGGGTAGAAGCACACAAAGGATACAGAAAATATGTTGCCATTGCAGGAAAATGCTGGCCAGCATTCCAGACACAGTTTGGATTTGTACCTTGTTATGTAAATAGCCGTCTTACAGGAATGGGCATTCCAGTATCCTGTGAAGTAGATATCTATGGTGCATTAAGTGAATTCATCGGAACCTGTGTAAGTGAAGATGCTGTTACTTTACTGGATATCAATAACTCCGTACCTGCTGATATGTATGAAGAAAACATTAAGGGAAAATATGATTATACATTAAAGGATACCTTTATGGGATTCCACTGTGGAAATACATCTTCCAAGAAATTATCAGCCTGCTCTATGAAATATCAGAAGATTATGGCAAGAAGCTTACCAGTAGAAGTTACAAATGGAACACTCGAAGGAGATATTGCTCCTGGAGATATCACATTCTTCCGCTTACAAAGTACAGCAGATGCCCAGATTCGCGGATATATTGCACATGGAGAAGTACTTCCAGTAGCTACAAAATCCTTCGGTGCTATCGGAGTATTCGCCATTCCGGAAATGGGAAGATTCTATCGTCATGTACTGATTGAGAAGAATTATCCTCATCACGGAGCAGTTGCATTTGGACACTTTGGAAAAGCTATTTACGAAGTATTCAAATATGTGGGTGTTCCAGTAGATGAGATTGGTTACAACCAACCAAAAGAAGCAAGATATCCAACCGAGAATCCATTTGCATAAAACATTTTTAATGGATAAAGGAGAACAGGTATGTTATATATAGGAGTTGATTTAGGTACATCGGCTGTAAAGCTACTGCTAATGGCAGCCGATGGAAAAATAGAAAATGTAGTATCAAAAGAATATCCACTCAGCTTTCCACATCCGGGCTGGTCGGAACAAAAGCCAGAAGACTGGTGGAGTGCAGTCAAGGAGGGTCTTGCAGAATTGACCGCGAACTGTGATAAGTCACAGGTTGCCGGTATCAGTTTTGGCGGACAGATGCATGGACTCGTTATCTTAGATGAAAAGGATCAGGTAATCAGACCGGCTATTCTCTGGAATGACGGAAGGACTACGGAAGAAACGGACTATTTGAACGAAGTAATTGGAAAAGATAAGCTATCCGAATATACAGCCAATATTGCATTTGCTGGATTTACGGCACCGAAGATTCTCTGGGTGAAGAAAAATGAACCGGAAAACTTTGCCAAAATTAATAAGATTATGCTGCCAAAGGATTATATCGCATATATGTTATCCGGAAGCTTCTGTACCGATGTATCCGATGCATCCGGTATGTTAGTCTTCGATGTAAAGAATAAGTGCTGGTCAAAAGAAATGATGGATATCTGTGGAATTACAGAACAACAGTTAGCAAAAATCTATGAAAGTTATGAAGTAGTAGGTACCTTAAAGGCAGATATTGCAGAGAAGCTGGGATTATCAAAAGATGTCAAAATAGTAGCTGGGGCAGGTGACAATGCGGCAGCAGCGGTTGGAACCGGAACCGTTGGTGATGGTATGTGTAATATTTCACTCGGAACCTCTGGAACGATTTTTATTTCCAGTAAGAATTTTGGTGTTGATAAACATAATGCACTTCATGCTTTTGCACATGCAGATGGACACTATCATTTGATGGGCTGCATGTTAAGCGCTGCTTCCTGTAATAAATGGTGGATGGAAGATATCATAGGAACCAAAGCATTTGCAGAGGAACAGAAAGTAATTACAAAGCTGGGTGAAAATAATGTTTATTTCTTACCATATCTGATGGGTGAGCGTTCTCCATTAAATGACCCATTGGCACGCGGTACCTTTATTGGACTTACAATGGATACGACAAGAGCTGATATGACACAGGCAGTATTAGAAGGTGTTGCATTTGCAATCCGTGATTCTTTTGAAGTAGCAAAATCACTCGGTATCAAAATAGAACGCTCAAAAATTTGTGGTGGTGGTGCAAAGAGTCCTCTTTGGAAAAAGATGATTGCCAATATTTTAAATATTAAAATTGACGTAATTGAAAGTGAAGAAGGCCCTGGCTATGGCGGAGCAATGCTTGCAGCCGTTGCTTGTGGAGAGTTTACCTCGGTAGAAGATGCGGCTGCTAAATTAGTGAAGGTAGTGGATACTATAGAGCCTACACCGGAGCTGGTAGCTAAATATGAAGAAAAATATCAGAAATTTGCAAAGATTTATCCTACGGTAAAAGAGTTGTTTCCACAATTATAAATCAAGGAAAGTCAAAGAGAAAGCCAGCCAATTTTAAAATTAGCTGGCTTTCTCTTTATGTAATGGAAAAATGCTCCTGCTAAAATCAGTTAGTCTTTGGCCTCTGCAGCAGGCATTGGCTGGGCAGAAGGAATCGATGTGTCATTCACCAGCGCAGAGGTAATGAAAATTTTATAATCTGCAAAAGGAATATCATCATAATTCATATCATATGGAGCAGAAAAGGTAAGGATATCATAAGATGCAGGCAATAAATCAAAGAAGGAGTTGGAACTGTAACCAATGACATTTCCCTGCTCATCATAAAACAGTGCATATGCATCAATGGTATTTATTACCTGATCAGAATTATTGGTTATTTTTGAAAGAACATATCCATTGGTTCCAACATTGGATTTGATATCCAGTTTTCCACTATAATCCGTCATTTCATTTGCATAAGGTAATGCTTTCATCTGTAATTCAAAATGGTCGTATGATACCAACTCATTATTTTGATCAATTGGACGACTAATGGATGCTATATTCGTTTTTCCAGTTAATAGATTACTTATGTATTGATTCGAGGTGGTTAGAATATTATTATCTGCATCATAAAAGGTAAACAGCAAATTAAGTTCTTTAAAAGATGCAGTCGATACATTCTCAGTCTGAACCAGTATAGAATCTGTTAATTCGGTATAAGTCAGTTTTACATCTTCTTCGGAAAGTATCTTATAGTCAGAGGCAAAAGGTGGCGCAGCCATATAGTGCGCAACATCAAGTTGAAGGGATTCTAACTGATCATGCAAAGCAGAGAAATCCTGTGTACTGATGGTTTCATCAGGCGTTGCTACTTTTGAAGAACAGCCACTCAATAAAACTGTAATGGTGAGTAATGGTATCCATAATTTCTTTTTTTTCATAATAATAACCATGCCTTTCTCGGAGAATGTGAATCTTTAGTGCTTCTTGACATGATATTTTTATGTCTTAGAAGTTCTCTTCACATTTCCTCCTGTATGTATTCTATCATATACTATATTTATCTTAGGAAACAATAGTACTAATTCTTAATATTTCCAGAAGAAAAAGAATTATAAAAAACGACGACCAATTCGGGCTATCCTGCTACCCATAGGAATATCTTTTAGCTCTTCCAAAGAAAAACATTTGAAAAGCAATAAGGACATAAAATAAACAGCACCACCGAGTGGAATGGAAATGCCAACGCTAATCAGATTGCTGTGCAATAACAAATAGAGCCCATGGTAAACCAAAAAGACGATAACACCCATTATAATAGAAGAAAGAAGTGGAACGCCAAAGGTTTTGCGAATTTCCTGTTTGTATTGCAGATATTTCTCAACCGAATGCCAGTTCAATAGACATACCAGCAGAGGGAAGGTAATATTTCCAATTAATAAAGCATAAATCCCCAGATTCGTAAATGCCAAAAGACCAGATACTAATAGTACATGGATAATGACAGATATCCCGGCATGGTAAATAGGAATCCTCATATAATCCATTCCCTGCAGGATGGAAGTCGTAATGGTGGATAAGGAATAAAAGATAACAGCACTCGAACCACAGACGAGTAGCATGACAACCGTATCCTGGTAAGTGGTTAAGTTTGGAAATAAGAGCTGCGTAATCGGTCTTGCCAACACGGACAATCCCATTGCAGAAGGAAATGCAACCACCATATTAAATTTAATTACAGCTTTAATTTTATCTTTAATATCTTTGCTTCCGGATTTTGCAGAGGCAGCAATGCTTGGAATGGTAGAAGCTGCCATAGAGGAAGCAATAGCAACCGGCACGTTAATTAATAAATTGTATTGTGAATTAAAAACGCCCCGCAGAGAACTAACGATGGTATTTGTATAGCCTTTTCCGGTCATGATATTACCAAAAATCAAATCATCTAAGGTATATCCGATTTGATAAACGGTCTGGCTAAATATAATCGGAATAATCGTGAGAAATAAAATCTGATAAATCTCAATATTATTCTCGTCTGAGCGAGTTTTGTCACTTCGTAGTCGGTTCATTAAATGAGGACGGTATATGACAAATACAAATAATAAAAAAAGCAAAGCGGTAAAGGCACCCGCAAGCGTACCACACATACTTCCAGCAGCACCATAGGCGGCTACCTGATCAGAAGCACTGTAAATATGAACAAAAGAATAAATAGCAGCCAGACTTACAATTGCATTTACGATCTGTTCTAAAATTTGAGAGACTGCAGTCGGAATCATGGTATTTTTTCCCTGGAATAATCCCCGGAAAACGCCTAAGATTGCCATAACAAAAGTAGTTGGCGCCACAATACGAAGAGGCTTTGCAAGACCTTCTGTTGCGTAGACTTTTTCCAATGCGTCTGCACCAAAAAAAATAGCGGAACAGGCAATCGAACCAACTATAAGCGCAAATATCAAAGCGTTTCGAAAAATATGAAAAGCATTGCGGTATTCTTTATTTACAGAACGCTGCGAAATCAATTTCGAAACGGCGAGAGGCAGGCTGTAAGAAGAAAGTGTCAGGGTAATATTGTAGATACCAAATGCAACCGAATAAATACCATTTCCTTCTTCCCCCAGCATATTTGCCATAGGAATTCTATATAATAAACCAATAATTCTTGTAATAAGACCTGCTACAGCAAGAATACTCCCCTGCATCAGTAGGTTCTTCTTTGTTTGTTTAGCCATTGTTCACCTCTGTTTATTCCTATTTACTATACTATATTGCGGAAAACCTATCAATAGATGTATTCCGAAAAACATAAAAACGCATCCATTTCTGGATGCGTCGTAAAAAGGGGGAGTGAGAAAAAATTATCAATTTGTTGTTAATTGATAATGCAAGTATAACGAAAAATTGTGTCCGAACAATGTCTATTCCCTTAAAGAAAAATAAAGAATAAATGAAGAAAAAATATTTTTCATAAAGGAACTATAAAGTCGAATTATTGGAA
>JAQUYA010000079.1:0-1609 GCA_028692055.1 Lachnospiraceae bacterium
AGATTGTTCTTGAGTTCTTCGCCGTCGGTAATAAACGAACAGCATTGCTTTTCCATCCTGTCAAGGGTGGCGTAACTAACCAATACACTATGTGGTGGCAATCCCACGAGAAAAATGATTGACCCATAATTTTTTCATAATAATCTCCTTTTTTAACTTTTTCCATTTAACGCTTTTACGCATTAAAGTAAACTCATAACAAAAAATATACGCGAAAAAAAGTAATTTGTCAATTCTTTTCGCATATATTGATTTCATCTTGGTTCAATTTTATTTTCTATTTATTTTTCGTAACAATCTCATCTTGATTTTTATAAATACTGTTTGCCGGAACAAATCCTCTTACACAGGAAACTGGGTATACATTGGATTCCCTGCCAATAACCGTTCCTGGATTCAATACAGAGTTGCAGCCAACCTCTACATTATCGCCAAGCATGGCACCTACTTTTTTGAGACCTGTTTCGATAGTTCCTTCCGGTGATTTCATCACAACCAGTGTTTTATCACTCTTTACATTGGAAGTAATGGAACCAGCTCCCATATGTGACTTGAAGCCGAGAATACTGTCACCTACATAATTGTAATGAGGTACTTGTACCTTGTTAAATAAAATTACATTTTTTAATTCGGTAGAATTTCCAACAACTGCACCTTTTCCTACAATTGCATTGCCACGGATAAATGCACTTTGTCTTACTTCGGCATCTTCATCGATGATACATGGACCGTTGATATAGGCAGAATCAAAAACATGGGCGGACTTTGCTATCCAGACATCGTCGCCTCTTTTCTCAAATTTATCGGCGGGTAAGGTTGCACCAAGTGCTACAATAAATGCACTAATTTTTGGTAATACTTCCCATGGATAGGTGGCTCCTGTAAAAAGTTCTGCTGCAATTGTTTCGTTTAAATCATACAAATTTCCAATCTTAAAATGTTCCATTTTGAACTCCTTATATCTTTAACTTTTATAATATTTTGATACCGCTTGAAACTGACCATATAATATGGATTGATTATTTAATTGTTTGACCTGTGTTGTTCTTCTTCGAACAAAACTGTCCAGCTTCTCAATGTACTCTTTTTCTGTAATACTACCATCTGCCACTCCTGTCAACCCTTTTTCCCAGCTCGCGGTTAAAGTTGGATTAAGCAATGGCCTAATTGATAAATTCACAACCTCATAAATCAATTCCCCCATAAAGGTTGGTGTCAATATCTGGGTTTTTTTATTCAATGCTATGTAATTGATGTTCACAAGCTTCTTTAAGATTTCGGCACGTGTTGCAGAAGTACCGATACCACTTCCCTTCATTTGTGCACGCAGTTCTTCATCTTCCACAAACTGTCCAGCATTTTCCATAGTCAAAATCATAGAACCGGAATTGTAACGCTTCGGTGGTGACGTTTCACCCTCTTTGATTTCCAGTGTCTGTAAAGATAGAACAATACCTTTTTTTAAATCACCAAGAATATCCATGAAACCGCTGTCACACAGAACTTCCTCCTCATCTTCCTTTTTCTTTGCAAAAGAATATTTTGTTACCTTTAAAAAGCCTTCGTCTACCAGCACCTTAAAGGAAGCAAAGAATTTTTCTTCTTTTAA
>JAQUYA010000079.1:1709-13027 GCA_028692055.1 Lachnospiraceae bacterium
GGTAAAAGTCCTTTTTGTAAATATTCCATAAATCCGAGCGTTATTTCTTTTTCCTTAAATCCATTTTCCTTATAGAGTGCCGGTGATTGATAATATTTAGAACCTTCTACCGCCTTCCATTCTGCCTGAAAGGTATGTTCTCCTACCCCAAAGGTTCCTAAAATTCGGTAAAAAGGAGTTTTTACAAATTCACGTACTTCCCTTTCCCGATTAACAATAATGCCCAATACACAGGTCATAACACGGCCAACCGATATAACAGCCTTATCTACCCTCATAAAATTCTTCACAGAATTGGAATATTTTAACGTCAATACTCTGGAAAAATTAATACCCATTAAGTAATCTTCCTGCGCCCTTAAATAGGCAGCAGCGCTCAAATTATCATATGCAGAGGCATCTTTGGCTTCTCTGATTCCACGTAAGATTTCGTCCTCTGTCTGTGAATCAATCCACACACGTTTTAATTTTGCTTTTGGATTGTGTCCCGCCATCTGTAATACCAGACGCTGGATATACTCTCCTTCACGTCCGGAGTCACCACAGTTATAAATCGTTTCTATATCATCCCTGTTAAAAATTTCACTTACAATGCGAAACTGCTTCTTTACATTTTCAATTACTTCATATTTATATTTCTCTGGAATAAATGGAATGGTATCCAGTGACCATCTCTTATATTTCTCATCATAGACCTCTGGATAGCTCATGGTTACCAAATGTCCGACGCACCAGGTAATAATGGCTTCCGGCGATTCCATATATCCATCCCGATTAGCGAATTTATATTTTAATGCTTTTCCAAATTCACGGGCAACACTTGGTTTTTCTGCTATAAAAACACTCTTTCCCATTCTCTAACCTTCCATTTGTCCAAAATAATAAAATCCCTTGCACTCCATTATCTTCACACTGACAATAGAACCTATCAATGCCTCTGTTCCTGCAAAATGAACAATGGTATTATTTGATAGTTTTCCTGTCACAAGTGAAGAATCATGCTCATTTTGTTCCTCAACAAGCACCTCTACCGTTTCACCAACCAAACGTTTTGCCTGTTGGGCAGTCATTTCATGAACTGTTTCCAAGACCCTGTTAAAGGATAACTTCACCTGTTCTTCAGATACTTGATTTTCCATTGCAGCCGCCGGTGTCCCTGTTCTTTTGGAATAGATAAACGTAAACGCATTATCAAATTGCGCTTTCTTTATGACATCGATTGTTTCATCAATATCCTCGTCTGTTTCCCCTGGAAATCCAATGATTAAATCCGTTGTAATCGATACGTCCGGCATTGCTGTGCGGATTTTATCTACCACTTCCAGATATTGTTCTTTGGTATATCTGCGATTCATTTCTTTTAGAATCTTTGTACTTCCAGACTGCAATGGCAGATGTATATGACGGCATATTTTCTTTGATTTTTTCATAACTTCAATTAACTCATCCGATAAATCCTTTGGATGAGAAGTCATAAAACGAATTCTTTTTAATCCCTCGATTTTTTCTACCTCTTGTAATAATTCTGGAAAGCTCATAGCATCCTCTAGATTTTTTCCATAGGAATTTACATTTTGTCCCAAAAGCATGATCTCCACAACACCATCTGCCACTAGATTTTCAATTTCACGAATAATGTCCTTTGGCTGTCGGCTTCTCTCACGTCCACGTACATACGGAACAATACAATAGCTGCAAAAATTATTACAGCCAAACATAATATTCGTACCTGACTTAAATTTATACTTTCGCTCTATCGGTAAATCCTCAACAATCTGATTGGTGTCTTGCCAAATATCAACAATCATACGTTTTTTAGACTCAAACATAGTAACCACTAATTCTGCAAATTTAAAAATATTATGGGTACCAAAAATCAAATCCACAAAACGATAGCTTTTCTGAATCTTCTCTATTACACTTGGTTCCTGCATCATACAGCCACATAAGGCAATTCGCATATGTGGGTTTTTCTTTTTCTTGGTGCTCAGAGCACCTAGTCTTCCGTATACTTTTTGATTCGCATTATCACGAACCGTACAGGTATTATAAATTACAAAATCTGCATCTTCCGATTCTGTTTCCTCATAGCCAATTTTTTCTAAGATTCCGGCTAATTTTTCAGAATCCCTTGCATTCATCTGACATCCAAAGGTGGTTACACAAAAAGTAGGTTTTCTACCTAATTCTATAGCAAGTGCTTCTACATATTTTTTTGCTTTTTCTATATATTCAAATTGTCGTTTGGTTTCATTTTTCGATATATGATTCCCTGTTTCCATTGTATAGCTCCATTCTGTTCTTTTGCTTCTTTTTTAATTCAATTCATACAAATGCGTACTTATTCTCTTATCTGTCCATTTCCATATATGGTGTATTTGTAGGAAGTAAGTTCCTTTAACCCCATTGGTCCTCTTGCATGAATTTTTTGTGTGCTGATTCCAATCTCTGCACCAAATCCAAACATAAATCCATCGGTAAAGCGGGTAGCCGCATTCACATAAACACAGGCTGCATCAATTTCATTTAAAAATCTTTCTGCATGTGCCTGATTTTCTGTAATAATTGCCTCTGAATGCTTTGTATTATAGTGATTAATATGTGCAATCGCTTCTTCCAAAGAGCTTACCGTCTTAATGGAAAGAATGAGATCCAGATATTCCTTTCCGTAGTCTTCTTCATTAGCCAGAATACAGTCTGTTAATATAGCCGCCGTTTCTGCATCTCCATGTACGGTTACCTTTTTTTCTTTGAGTGCCTTATCCAGCATCGGTAAAAATTCATTCTTGATATTCTTATGAACCACTAGAGATTCACAGGCATTACATACCCCAATTCTCTGCGTTTTGGAATTAATAATAATTGGAATTGCCTTTTTCAGATCTGCATATTCATCAATGTAAATATGGCAGTTTCCTGTACCGGTTTCAATAACTGGAATTGTACTGTTTGCAAGTACTGCCTTTATTAATCCGGCCCCACCTCTTGGAATCAATAAATCAACATATTGGTTCATCTTCATAAAAGCAGTTGCAGTTTCCCGATTGGTATCCTCAATCAACTGAATTACATCTGGATTACATCCACACGCTGTTAATGCCTTACGAATCGTATTGGTAATCGCTATATTGGAATGAATCGCATCACTTCCGCCCTTTAAAATAACTGCATTGCCGGATTTAAAGCATAATCCAAAAGCATCCGCGGTAACATTTGGCCTGGATTCGTAAAAAATACCGATTACCCCAATTGGAACTCTTTTCTTGATAATCTTTAACCCATTCGGGCGCTCAAACGTATCTAATACTTCTCCAACTGGATCTGGTAATGTGATAATCTGTTGCAGTCCCTCTGCCATTCCTGCAATGCGTTCATTATTCAGACGCAGGCGGTCTACCATACCAGGTGCCATGCCCGCCGCCTCTGCATTTGTAACATCTATTTTATTTGCCTCCAGTATTTCCGCTTCCCTTTCGACTAATAAATCTGCAATTCTTGATAAGGCATTATTTTTGTCTGCTTCCTGCATCTTCTGTAAGTCGTATTTTGCCTTAACCGCCTGTTCTCCCATTTTCACTAAATCAACCATAGCAAACCTGCCTTTCCCCTGCTTATACTTATGTTTCAATATCTACAAAATTTCATTTTCCGTATACAAATATTCCGGAATAACATCAAATTCTTCATACGGAATCTGCTCTGCCAGTTGGCATGTAAAGCATAACGCAATTGTACTTACCACATTTCCAAAGCTCTTTAAAAAGCGGTCATAAAATCCTTTTCCATAGCCAATCCGATGTTTATATCTGTCAAAAGCCACTCCTGGCATAATTACAAGAGTCTTCTGTTTTGAAGCATCTGTCTGCATATACTTTTCCCATTGCTTTTCTTTTATTTCTTCAGGTTCCAGAATTCCTTTGTATCCTTCCGTCAACTCTGACAAAGCCATAATTTGAAAAAATTTCATTTCATTCTCTATAATTTTGGGACAGAATACCCGTTTCCCCCTCTGTAAAGAAACTTCTATTAAACGATGCGTCTGCACTTCATTTTGGTAATCTACATACACCAGTAAATTCCTTGCCTTATGAAATTGTTCTGATTGTAAGACTTTTGAGATAATTTCAATACTTTTATCTTCACACTCTTCCAGAGTCATTTTCCCACGTATTTCTAATATCTTACGTCTAATCTCTTTTTTTGTTTCCATATTTTGTACCTAGATTTTCAATTGAACCATCTTCGTTTTGAATATTTATATTATCGAGCTGACTTCTAAGATTATTACGTATACTCGCAATATATTCACTTCGAAGCTTCGCCTGCTCCTCTTTCTCAGCCTCCGTCAGTCCTTCTCCCTTTGATTTACGATACAGTTCATTAATTCTTGTTATTTTTTCATCCATCATACCCATTTATACTCCCATTCTCGTGCTTTAGCACGACTTTAAATCAATAGTTGAATATGTCCTTTATTCAACATGACTCCCATCTTCGTGCTTTAGCACGACTTCAAATCAATAGTTGAATATGTCCTTTATTCAACATGACTCCCATCTTCGTGCTTTAGCACGACTTAAATCAATAGTTACGAATCCATCTCTTCTACAAAGCTGGTCAAATTAAAGTCGGCATCCTTATGTGCTCTGAAAATGGTTCCATAATCCCTGCCGTCCATAATGCGATGCAGGATACGCACATCTTTTCCGTTTGCAATAATCATATCCGCCCCTGAATTGGTTGCAATCTTAGCTGCATTCAGTTTTGTATTCATTCCACCTGTTCCAACCTTGCTTCCGGTCGTGGATTTCCCCATGCTCATCAGATGGTCATTTAATTCGTCGACAACACTTATGAACTTCGCATTGCTATTCGTGTGTGGGTCATCCGTATATAGACCATCAATATCGGATAGCAGAATTAATAAGTCAGCGCCCACCAAAGATGCCACGATTGCGGATAGGGTATCATTATCTCCAATCAGAGTATCATTATCATTGACATTGATCTCATAGGTTGCTACTGTATCGTTTTCATTTACAATTGGAATAACACCTAATTTCAACAATTCTGAAAAAGTATTATGTGCATTATAGCGATTGTGTGCGTCTACAATTGTATTTTTGGTCATCAAAATCTGTGCCGTTAATTGGTTATATTCTGCAAAAATTTTCTGATACATCATCATCAGTTTTGCCTGTCCAATTGCTGCGCAGGCCTGCTTTACGGCTAATGGCTTATCATCTGCAAAATTTTTAAAATTAATTGCCTTCTTTCCAACTGCAATTGCTCCTGATGAAACAAGGATAACATCTTTTCCCTGATTTTTCAGATTACAAAGTTCTCTTGCCAGTACTTCAAGTTTAATATAATCCAAATCGCCTGTTTCCTTATGCTGCAAGGAAGAGGAACCGATTTTTACCACGATTCTCTTTTTATTCTTCAATTTTTCTCTAAGATTATTTTGTTGCTTTTCTTCTGTCTTTTCCACGTGTTGTATCCTCCCTTAGTATGGTGCAAATCGTTTTGCTATTTCTTCTGCTACCTTTATTCCATCCATGGCAGCCGATGTAATTCCTCCGGCATAGCCGGCGCCTTCCCCACAGGGGTATAGTCCGACAATTGCACTTTGAAGATTTTCATCTCTGTGTATGCGTACCGGTGATGAAGTTCTACTTTCTATTCCAGAAAGAAGGGCATCCTCTGCATCAAATCCCTTTATCATTTTTCCAAATTTCTGCATACCTTCCATAATAGAAGCATTTATTTCTTCTGGTAATATCTCTCTTACATTGGTAAACACATATGCCCCCTTCATAGCGGGCTGGTTTTTCCCAGTATCTTCCTTTGACGCAATATTTGCTTTATAATCACACCAGTATTGTACCGGTATTTTTCCGTTTCCAATCTGATATGCTTTTTCTTCCAGTTTTCTCTGAAATGCAATGCCTGCCAACGCGTCTTCGCCTGCAAAGTCCTCCGGTGTTACGGAAACAATAATGGCACTGTTTGCATTTTTCCCATCCCGTTTACTATAGCTCATTCCATTAATCGCTAATCGATTCTGCTCTGAAGAAGAATTTACAACATATCCTCCTGGACACATGCAAAAAGAATATACACCTCTGCCAGTTGCAGTCTGTGCATTTACCTTATAAGGTGCAGCATCCAGATATTCCGGTTCTGCGACTCCATATTGGGAATGATTGATTACCTTTTGTGAATGCTCCACACGCAGACCAACAGCAAATGCCTTCGCTTCCATCGGTACCTGCCTCTTATAAAGTGTTTCCAGGGTGTTGCGTGCACTATGCCCAATTGCCAGTACAACTGTATTGGATTTTAATTGTTCTCTTTCGTTTATGATAACACCCTGAATGGTATGATCCTCAATTATAAAATCAGTCACTTCGCTTTGAAAACGAACTTCTCCACCATGTCTGTTAATTTCTTTACGCATATTTTTTACTATAGTAATTAAAATATCGGTTCCAAGATGCGGTTTATTTTCATATAAGATTTTCTCTGGTGCGCCTGCTTTTACAAATATTTGCAGAACTTCCTTATTACGTCCATATTTATCTTTTACTAATGTATTTAATTTTCCATCCGAAAAAGTACCTGCACCGCCTTCTCCAAATTGTACATTTGAATTCGTATTCAGCTCTCCTTTTTCCCAAAAATGTGTAACACTTTTTAAGCGGCTCTCTGCATCTTCTCCACGTTCCAATACAATGGGCTTAAATCCATGTAAAGCAAGCTGATATGCGCAAAAAATACCTGCCGGACCTGAACCAATGATAATAGGACGCTCTTTTAACTTTTGGCTTCCTGTGCACGGAAATTGATAGGATACCTCTGGTGCAGGCATGACATTCTTATTCCTGCATTTTTTTAATACCGCTTCCTCATCTGTAAGTGTTACATCAATAACCAGACTATAAAAGATGTCCGGTTTTTTACGCGCATCAATGGACTGCTTTACAATTTGGATATTCTGTATTTGTTCTTCCGTTATATGTAATATTTTTGCTATCTTCTTTGAAAGACATGCTTCTTTTCTTTCTACAAAATCCTTGGGCGTAATCTTTACCTGATTGATTCGTAACATATGCACCATTCGCTTTCTTTATTTAATCCCTGGCAGCGGATTTTCCTGCCACATATCCGGAGGACCATGCCCACTGCAGATTATATCCACCACAGATACCATCTACATCAATGATTTCTCCTGCAAAAAACAATCCGTTTATTTTTTTGGATTCTAATTTACCTGTTAACTCTTTCCCATCTACGCCACCGCAGCATACCTGTGCATTTGCATACGGATTTGTAGCCATTACCGTTACCTGCCAGCATTTTATGGTTTCTATCATCTTTCTGATTCTATGTAGTCCAGCCTGCGTGCTTCTATATGTGCTCCATAAATCGTTCGCTTTTACATCGTTTATTTTAAACATTAGAAAAAGTAATTTTTTATTCATAATGCCAAGCATTGCTTCCTGCAGTGATTTGTTTGTATTTTCATTTGACTTTGTTAAAAAATTTTCAATTTCCTCTGTGGAAAATTTGGGCATCAAATCAATTTCGGCAAGTACTTTTTTCTTGGTATCCAATGCTTTTGCTGCAATTCTGCTTAATTGAAAAACCGGTATTCCGGAAATACCATACTCAGTTAATTGTAATTCCCCAGCTTCTTCCTTTTGAAATTTTCCATCTACCATCAGTCTTACATTCGCTTCACAACGAACACCCGCTACCGCTTTAAAGTACGTTTCCTGACACCGAAGCTGTACAAGTGCCGGTAAAGGCTTCACAATATGATGTCCTAACTGCTTTGCAAATGCATATCCGCTTCCATCGGAACCAGATTGGGGAGAAGCTTTGCTTCCACATGCCAGAATAACTGCCTGTGATAAATAGGTTCCTTTGTTGGTAATTACTTCAAACAGTTCTTTATTACTTTGTTTTTGGTTTATTTTCTGTACTTCACATTCCGTTACTACTTGAATCTTTCTCCTGTTAATTTCAAAACGCAGTAAGTCTAACACCGAAGAAGCCTGTTCGGACATGGGGTACAAATATCCATTTTTATTCTTAATAAGCAGTCCCAGTCCTTCAAAAAATGAAATCGTATCTTTTTCAGAAAATTCCGCAAAGACTTCTTCCAAAAGTTCCGGTGTATCTGTATAATAATTATCATTTGAAAAAGACAGGTTGGAAAGATTACACTTTCCATTTCCTGTCATTAATATTTTCTTTCCAATACGCTCCTTATGCTCCAGTATGGTTACTGCGGCACCATGCCTGGCGGCTGTTATCGCTGCCATCATACCTGAAGCACCACCGCCTATAACGATAATCTTCTTCATCCTATAATAACCATGCCTTTCTCTCAGCATGTGAAAATTATTTTCACGTTGTACTTGTTTGTCCTTACGCATTTGAAGTTTATTATAATACTAACTGGAATAAGACTCAAGGAAATTATATAATTCTGCTTCGTTTTCTATATATTTTGTATCCAGTATTTCATTTTGAATCTCCTGTGGCAGACTATCCATAGAAATATTGGTACATAAATATACCGTCTTTTTATCCGCCATGTAAACAGTCACCAAATTATCCTCTGCAACCAAAAAGAAATACGTGTCTATCGCCGGTGTTTCCTGTGTACGATATTCCTTTTTTATGACTACTTTTTCCTTGGAAAAGGATTCCAGACTTGCAGATACAAATCCCTGTTCCAGATCACTAAGTGATGGAGCCAGTGAATATTCATTCATTTCTTTTTCCAGTTCTTCTCTTGTAAATCCTATATATTTGTCTGGAATATCTTCCAATCCTTCCGTTTCTTCATTTGTATTTAAATCAACTTTTTTTACCAGATATGTGGTCTGTCCATTCATTTTTACATCTATATTCGCATTTACATTCTGGTAATCCGCATTTGAGTCTGCTTTCTGATTATCTAAATTAATATTTTCTAAATTTATGTTTTGCAACTCATTTTTTGAATTAGGATGCACACTCATGTACTTAATTACAAAAATTCCAAGGCTGAAAAAAGTAGCTGCCACAAGAAAAAACAAGCTGAATCTATACAAAAATTTCATCGAAACACTCCTTTTTGTATAGTATCTGCTTGTTTTGAATGTAATATACATAAAATACTATTATACTAATAAAGTTCTCTTATAATAAATGGAATAATTTTGCTGTTTTGACAATGATTTTTCCTGCCGGCATTGACTTTATTTCTTTTTCATTCATTGCACGGAATGCAATCAGCAGACTGATATAGGCAATTGTCTCTATCAAACATGCAATGATAAGTGCTGCATTATTTCCTATGCCACCCTCCAATACTTTGTGAATAGCAAATGCAATAAAGCCCACAATCATAGATGCAGCAAAGGGAATAGCCACTGTCCGTATCCACTCCTGATTATATTTTAAATATTTTTTTAAGGTTGCCTGATTTAGAATACATATAATAATAACCATTAATATATTTGCATATACAACTGCAAATATTCCTAAATTCAAATATTTCAACATTACCATCAAGGCAATCACGTGAATAATTAGAGCAACCAATACATTAATCGTAAGAGTTCTCACTCGATTTATGCCCTGTAAAACAGCATTACCTACAAATGCAAATGCGGAAAAAAGAATAAAACTTGAGCCATATTGCAATAGTTGTGCGGATAATGTTACATCACCTCTGAAAAACATATTTAAAACCGGTCTTGCCAGAAAAATCAAACTTATCATAAATGGCATAACAACGATCATGGTCAAACGATAAACTACTGCTATTCTATTTCTGATCAATCGCATATCTACTCTTTGATAAGCGGATTGCAATGCCGGTATCATTGGCAGCCACATCATACTTGCCAGTACTACTGGTATCTGCACGAGTACCTGATATTTTCCTGCATAGATACCATAATTAATTACCTGCTCCGAAGCCTGCCCTGTGCCAGTCATAACACCATTATATAAAATCTGGTCTAAAATGTAATTGATACGAAAAACGCCTGCTGTAATAATCAGTGGAATTAAGACATACAAAAAGGAACGCAACACATCAACATTCGATTCACTTCCTCTGGTAGTATCCTTTTCCAATAATTTTACTCTTTGTTGTTTATATAACATAAAAACAAACAAAAGAAACAATAATGATAAAAAAGCACCTATGAGTGTACCAAGCGCGATTCCCATAACTGCATATGCTGCTGCGAAGGAATTATTGTGCAGTAAATGTGCTACCTTTATACCATAATTACACATAAATAGCGATGCAACAATACTTGCAATTGTACCTATAATCTGTTCGATACATTTGGAAACACTGGTCGGCATCGTTGTTCCCATTCCTTGAAAGTATCCACGGTAAATAGCAGCCATACTCATAATAATTACGACAGGTGCCAGCATCTTAATTGCCAATGCACTCATTGGTACCAGCATAATATCCTCAGCAACAAAGGCTGCACCACCTAATAAGAAAGCACAGCAAATTATCGAAATAATAAGTACCCATAGGGAGACAACTTTAAATGCCCGATTTGCATTTTTGTACTGTTCCCGCGCTAATCGAACACTGATAATCTTAGATAAAGCTTCCGGAATGCAATTCACTGCAAGCAGCAAAATAAGCATAAAAACTTCAAAAGCTGCTGCATATATCCCATTACCTTCATCTCCTATTACACGTGTAAGTGGAATCCTTGCAAAAAGCGCAATTAATGAAACGAAAACACCCGATGATATTATTGTATTTGTTTTTCCTGTATTTTTTGAGCTTTTATCCCCTTTAATCTTCTCCATAATCCTCTTTTAATCTCTTGTAATCCCTAAAGTTTTTAATATTTCTTCCTGTTTTGCTTCCATCACATCGGCTTCTTCCTTTACCATGTGATCATATCCTAATAAGTGTAACATACTATGTGCAGTAAGAAAAGCAAATTCCCGAAGCAGACTGTGTCCAAATTCATTTGCCTGCTCCTGTATTCTGTCGGCGGAAAGAATAATATCTCCTAATAAAAGTTCTCCGGTTTCCGGATTGAAGTAATCCGCTTCATTCTCTTCCAATTTGGAATATTGGGCTGGTTCTTCATAATCTACATTTGGAAAAGACAATACATCCGTTTCCTTGTCGATATCCCGGTATTCTTTATTAAAGGTACGAATTCCTTCATTATCCGTTATCAGCACATTTAACTCAATTTCATATGGGCATTTTTCCAGATTTAAAGCCGCAGCTGCCACATCTTCTACAATTTTATTTATATCAAACGGAA
>JAQUYA010000177.1:0-1375 GCA_028692055.1 Lachnospiraceae bacterium
CCCGTGCAGCCACTCCGTCATGCAACCTCGATTACGCTATCGCTCCATCTCGGTCACGGACTTCGTCCTATTAAGAGAAAAAAACTACCATATGTTTACATGCGAGCATGACACATATGGTAATTTCTTTCTCTTAGCATGACTCATGGTCAACGTGCAAAATTAAAGTTTGCATGAGTGCAAAAAAGCTTTCCGGTTTACCAGTATTAAAATAGTCATACCAGTATTCCAGTGTGTCCTCTTGAAAAACATCTAACCGTTCTATAATCTGCCTTGCCCATAGCAATGCCCCGGTACAGCTTGCCGTAATAAGATTTTTATCTGCTACCGAGGGTTCGTCTATATAATAGTTTTGCCCTTTATAAGCAGGGGAAACCATCTCGAGAAATCCCACTCCATTGCTGGTATGAGGGCGGTTATCCAATAGTCCAGTATTCGCAAGTGCTACAGTAGCTCCGCAAATTGCACACACTGTAGCACCTGCTGTGAGCAATTCACTTGCTTTTATGACAATTGTGTCATGTCTTGAATTATTCCATGTATCTGCACCCGGTAATAATAACACACTTGTTTTGTCCACGATGATATCCTCAATTGTGCAGTTCGGTACAACTGTCAGTCCACCCATTGTATGAATCGGCTCTCTGGAATAGCTGACTGTTTTGACTGCTACCTGCTGTGCAGCTTTTTTAAAAAATCGTCTAGAATGTAGCTCTGAAGTTACATACCCCATTTCCCAATCTGCCAAAGTATCAAGAATATAAACATATACTGTAACCATAAATTTCCTCCGTTTTCACTATTTTATTATTTTTTACACCCTTTTATTTGAGTGCTTTTACGATATTGTACCATGCAATTGTTGACATCATTATGGCAACAATATATGCTATATAAAAAGAATGTTTAAAAGGGGATTCTCAGATGAAAGTGGACAGACTAATCAGTATTATTATGATACTTCTTGATAAAGAGCGTATCGGTGCGCAGGAATTAGCAGATATGTTTGAAGTTTCACCCCGTACCATCTATCGTGATATCGACACGATTAATATGGCGGGTATCCCTGTCCGCTCAACATCGGGAGTTGGCGGTGGTTTTGAAATCATGCCGGAATATAAGATTGATAAGAAGGTTTTTTCGACTGCTGACCTTTCTGCTATCTTAATGGGACTTTCCAGTCTTTCCAACCTGATACGAGGTGAGGAACTGGTAAATGCTCTTGCAAAAGTCAGAAGTTTTATACCTGTCGACAAAACAAAAGACATTGAATTAAAAATAAATCAAATTTATATAGATTTCAGTCAGTGGGTGGGTAACCGCAATATACAACCATTTTTAGAAATTATTAAAGAAGCTTTGCAGGAAAGCAGGC
>JAQUYA010000177.1:1475-2829 GCA_028692055.1 Lachnospiraceae bacterium
CATTGGTATTTGCAAGGGTATTGTCACATACGAAATGATTTTCGTTTGTTTAAGTTATCCCGTATCTCAAACCTGCAAATAAAAGAAGAAACTTTTGCCCCACGGGATTACCAAAAACCAATGACAGACTTTACAGAAACTTTGGAAGCATTACAAACAAAAATCAAAATCCGTGTTCATAAATCTGTATTGGACAGGATACTTGATTATTGCTCTTATGAAGACCTCATTTCAGACGGCGATGCACATTATCTGGTTACTTTTCCTTTTATAGAGAATGCATACTATTATGACATCCTTCTCAGTTTTGGTGATAAATGTGAATGTCTGGAGCCATCACATATCCGCGCTGAGTTGAAGCGCAGAATACATGCTATAGCCGCATTATATGAATAACCTCCAACTATGGGTACAGACATCTCAAGCAAAACCATATTTTTCTCTACTATCTGTTACAGTAATGACTTTTCAAATTCCATTACCACACTATAATTACAACTAATTTCTTTTTTCATCAGAAAGTTAAATTGATTAAAATAAATCTCTTTATTACACTTATAAAAATTCTTAAAAGATAGACAGCCCATACTTTCCGTTACATATAACGGGAAAAATTTTATCTTCCAAATTAGTGATTTTTGTTGTTCCCATTCTAAAACAATTAGTTTTCCATCTTTTTTTAACACTCTATATGCTTCATTAATTATTTCTTGTCGGAGCTTTGGAGAACTTTCATGGAGTACTAATCCTATTACAACATAATCAAATGTTTCATTTTCTATCTTTGTATTTGTCGCATCTTCACATCTTAAACATACATTTTGCAAATGCGCATCCTGACACTTTTTTTTCGCTACACTTAACATTTCTTCCGAAATATCCACGCCAGTAATCTTTATTAAATTTGACATTTTTGCAATTGAAAAGGTATTTGACAAAGTCCCACAACACATATCCAGTACCTTAACGGAAGCATCTGGTATTAATTCCTGTATTACTTTTCTTGGATTATTTCCTTTTTCTGCAAAATAGGTTCTGTCTAATAAATCATATGCTTTCGAAATGGTACTGTATGTATTCATTCTCTTTTCTCCATTCATTATTATCTTTTTATCCAGCCATTATCAATATAATGCTGATTATCAAGACTTGGCTGCTGCTCTGATTCTAGTATCATTTTATGCTGTAGCTTACACATGGAAAAAAGAATATTCACTTTAAAGCTTTTTCTTGTTCGCGGTTTTATATCAGAAACTTTTGATGCCAGCTTGTTCATCTTCCTTGAAATCATTGCTTTATGCTTTTCCGTCATTTTATCTACAAAAATGTCCCCCATCATGCCGGCACCGGCTGT
>JAQUYA010000178.1 GCA_028692055.1 Lachnospiraceae bacterium
TTCCATTGTAACGTAAGAGAAATCGCACCTGCCGATAAAAGAGCCGCTATGATACTGCCTATTTTCATTCTTTTTTCTGTCATTATCTTGCCACTGCCATACCTTTCATGATTGCTTTCTTTAATCGAAATAATGTCATACATACTCTATAGTTGCAACGTGCCATAAGAATTACCACCTTTGACACACCTCTATATTCTTTGAAATAATAGATACTCGATTGAAAGGAGCTTTCAATTCCCTTCAATACACCCAGCGTAGATTTTACCGTTTCTCCATGTGCATGTATGACCGTGACTACATCACAATAATACATGGAATAACCAGCTTTTCTCAGTCTTTCCTTTAGAATCAGTTCTTCATAAAAAAGAAAGGTATGTGCATCAAATCCCCCGACCTCGTGAAATTTAACTGCTTCCATAATCCAAAAGGAACCAGTCAACCAGTCGCAGATACCCGATGCTCGCCCTTCGTCGACTCCTGATGCCGTATGTTCAAGTTTCCATTTCTTCGGTAATAGCAGATTCCAATAATATCCAAAAAGCTCCTGTCCTACACGCGGCATTTTACGCGGTGACTGCTGCTCCCCTGATTTGGTTACCACTTTAGGTCCTACCACGGCGACGCGCTCTTGCTCCTGCATCGGTTTTAATAGTTGTTCCAAATCAAATGTTTCTGGAAATTGCAAATCATTATTACTGAATAAATAATAGCAATCCTGATACAATTGCCTCGCAATATCTGCACCCAGATTATTTCCTTTTGCGTACCCCAGATTTTCTCTCGCCGCAACATATATGACTTCAATGTCACATGTATCATGGATATGGCATTGATATACATACCGTTCCTTTTCTTCATATTGAAGGGTATTTACCTCATGTGTATCCTTTGCCTGTAACGGATTCTTCGCTCTGTCTAATGCTGTTATCTGCATCGGTTCTATCTGTGCATGGCACTCCTGCTGCAGATAAGCCAATCCACTCTGTTCATCTGGAGAATTGTCTACCAGAATCACATGGATTTTTTTATCCATAGCTTCTTTCCCATTCCTGGTAAATGCCTGGAGGCAATCCTGTATATAGTTCATGGTCTTTGGTATTGATTTGTAATCTACTATTATAAGAGAAATCATTAAATATCCTTCTTATCCTTTATAGTTGCTTTTCCATCCTTAATTTCATATATATAATCACAGTTCTTAATCGTAGTCAGACGATGGGCGATGATAACCAGAGTCTTACTTCCCTGCAGCATATCGATGGCTTCCATAATTGCTTTTTCCGTATCATTATCCAGTGCAGAAGTTGCTTCATCCAATACCAGAATCTCTGGATTGGTATAGAGTGCCCTCGCAATACCAATACGTTGCCTTTGTCCACCTGATAAACGAATTCCCAATTCGCCAATGACCGTATCAAGTCCTTCGTCCAGCTCCTGAATGAATTCGTATAGCTGTGCTTCCTTTATTGCCTCTGCCATACGTGCCTCATCTATCTTATCTTCATCAATACCAAATGCAATGTTATTGCGAATCGTATCGTCAATCAAATAGATGTTCTGAGGAATATATCCGAGCTTCTGATGCCACGCGTTGAGGTTTTGATAGATATCGACTCCATCAATGAGTATCTGTCCCTTCTGCGGTTCTAATATTCCAAGAAGTACATCTGCCATCGTAGTTTTTCCAGCGCCTGACGGTCCTATAAATGCAACCGATTTATTCTTTGGAATTACGATATTAGTTTCCGACAACACATCTTTCTCCGTGTTTGGATAGCGGAAACTAATTTTCTGAACCTGTATCTCTTTTTCAAAATCCAAATATGTTAATCCCTTGCTTTTCTTCGCTGCTTTTTCCTGCAATTCTCTGGCAAGTTCAATATCATCACATACCTTCTCTAATGCTGCACGATTAAAGGATATCGTACCAATGTAACCTGATATTCTTCCAAAACATGGTAGCAAACGAAAAGCCGCAATTGCAAATACCGACAAAATCGGCAGCATATAGGAAATATTTGTTCCCTGCATTAATTTGAAGGCAACAATTAAAAGAAGACTGCTGATTCCGAGTGTTTCCATAATTGGTCTTGGCACAATATTTGCTATTTGGTACTTACTGAATTTGTCCGCATATACGGCTGCATTATCATCATAGCAGTTAAGGAAATGCTGTTCTCGTCCGAGAATTTTCATTTCCTTGATTCCACCTAGTGATTGCTGAATCCACAGCACCCTTTTACCACTCGCATAACGGGCTTCTGCACCGATATTTTTGATACGAATACGGAAATATCCCATAAATATAAGCATAAATAATCCTAAAAGAATGGCTACACCAATCGTAATGGTAACATCTGTGAATAACAGATAAAGAAACAGAATGAAGCATACCAGACCTTCGGTTATCAACTGTAGTACCGCCAATACGGATTGAAAGAAGCCGGTAACATCCTGCAAAATATTTCTCTGTAAATCAGCGGAATTTTGTTCCAGGTGAAAGGTATAATCCTGATGAATGTAACAGGACAATAGCTGACCTTCTAAAACACGCTGACTCTGATAGGTAAACTTATATTGTACTGCATAAAGAAATACCAGAAATACATTTTTAAATACGTATACCACAACTAATACAAATGCAAGCATAATCAAAAATTCACTAACCGACTGCATATGTAACAGGTTATATAAGTACAGCATATTATCATTTTCCTGTATGCTGCCCGGATTCATAGCCACATTTACAAATGGCATAATCGCCGACACCCCTAGTAATTCAAAGAA
>JAQUYA010000179.1 GCA_028692055.1 Lachnospiraceae bacterium
ATACACAGTTCCAAGCATCTCTTTCATACTGTAATCTATATAACTGCTGTTCCTTGGATCGGTTACTTTTTCAAACTTTGAAAATAATTCAGGATAATATTTTTTCTGTATCTTATTACATTCTTCTGCAGCATTCTTTTCTCTACGTTTCAAGATGCGGTTACGTTCTCTTCCCATAATTTCCTCCATTGCGACAAAGTTTTTCTTTTATTTTACTTCATCTGCTCGGAGATTCGTAGTTTTATGGGTTAATTAGTGCGAATTATTTTTACCTTTCAAAACTGTTTCTATAAAGAAAACTCTTTTCCAATGCTTAGTATTCACAAAAATCAGGAACTAATAACAAAATTATAATTATTCTTTTTTTATACTTGCTACTATAATAATTGGTGTACATGCCATATATGGAAGCGCATATCTAACGCAGCCAAGGCAGGGTGATGCAATACAGGTAAGAAATATAACAAGCGAAGGTACAGCAATTAAATTTCTTCTGTATTGTTTCTTCCACAGATTGTATACACAGAAAAAAAGAATCAGCCATATATAGGTACCAGGTGCATAAAAATAATGTAAAACAGGTGCCCTACTTGCCTCTTTATCCAACATCGCTACTGTACTAACGATTTCCTCATTCCACACATAATGAATTCCAAAATCATTTTTATCCATGGCAAAATAATTATATCCCCACAGCCATCTGGACCCTGGTGAAATATATGCATAGCTATTGCTTAATGTAGCATCCACATAGACCAGCGGATGCCTTAAGAATTGTGCAAACCATACTCCGAAGTATTCGGCAAGCTCCGCCTTACTTGCTTCCTTATAAGTTTCCTTTACAGGATCTGATAGATAGGCCTTGTATCTCATCCCTATTGTTTTATAATCCAGTACTGTATTAATTATATTTTGTTCTTCCTCGGAAATATCACTTTCATATTCCTTCACATAGCGCGCTGTCTGTTGAAATGGTATGGACAGGGTTTCTCGCACACTTCCCTTTTCTATCTTTAATACAGTAAAGAAAAATATATTTACAAAAGCGACTATTATAACAAATATGGTCGTCAAAGCTACTATCGTTTTTCGCTGTTCTTTCCATAGTACTATCATTGCAATTAAAGTTGCTACGACCGCATATAGTCCATTATTTCTCAAATAGGTAACACCAATGCACAACAATAAGAACTCTAAGCTATTCCAGCTCATCAAAGACCAATGTGTTCGATTCTCATAATTTTTATACAACCAAAGCGTAAATGCAACCATAATTAATGTGAATGCGAAATCTTTTCCAACGGTCTGCACAAAAGATCCCCATAGGGGAAGCAGGGCAAAAAAAGACCAAACGATTATCCGAACTCCTCTGCCTATACCTGCACGTTCATATAGCTGTATTATCTTTGTAAACAGGTATGCTGCAATGACTGCCTGTATACACATAAACAGAAACACTCCAAAAGACATACTTCCGCATAGCTTGCCTATCCATGTAGCACTTCCCATCAAAGCAGTAGATACGATTGGATGATGACTCGTCCAAGGCGTAAGTCCCCAGAATTGCGCTAATTGATATACTTCATCCGCTCCCAGCGTCCCGGGATAGCACAATAACATATAAGGTACCCAGCCAATAAACATAAGCAATGCTATGAGAGGATACTTCACTTTTCCGCTTAAAAATTCATATGCATTCCGTTTGTCACACTCTAATTGTTCACGATAATAATCCAATGCCCCCGAAATCAGCTCCAGTACCATCAGATAAATAAAAAAATAGCCCACCAGTAAACTTATATTACTTCCTATCAATGGTTTAGAAAAATGATACAGTAAAACACCTGTCATACTGTTCTCATAAGTCACACCTATTAGGTGAAAAAAGGAAAATAAACCAGCAAGAAAAAACAACCATCTGCTATGCTGCTTATATGTACTTCTATTATGCAGGTAGCATATTATTGCAGTACTTATTATCATTATAAATACATATCGCTTGTGATGCTCTAATAAATTTGCTATCGTAACCTCTAAGAATGTTCTTGTTCCTGCATCAACTAAAATATATGGTGCAATATCCATCCTCTTAGAGAAAATAACTCCAAGAATGATGATTGACCATATGAATATGTATTGTAAATTTTTCTTTGTCATATCTGGTTTCCTTATCATTTGTGACTTCCAAAGCACCAGAAAAACAGATCATCCAAAAACCTTTTTAAAAGATTACTCTGGTGCCGTAGTAACCGTGGGATATCAGGTCTACCACTCTCTTGCAAAGCATGGCTTGGACTTACGTGTGCTATTAACCCATACGGCTTTTCACTTTATATTCGCTCTCATCTTTAAATCAAACTCACCTTGATATTTGGTTCAAGCAATGGAAATGTTCTAAGTAGTCCGTTATAGAAAGTATCTAAGTTGTAGCTCTTTCTTTGACTTCTTCGACTTTCCAATGTGGTTTCTAGGGAAAGGTCGTTTCACCTTCCGCAGAGGATGAAGTACGCATTCTTATTTTTATACCTCTAATTCCTCTTACTCATATCATTAATCATATCAATAATTGTATTTTTTATAGATATTTCGGATTTCCATCCTAATTCCTTTTCTATCTTAGATGCTGTACCTATTATTACTTTATTATCATTCGGTGTTTTTTGCAAGTACTTTTTGGACAAAGTTGCAAAACATTTTTGGACATTGTTGCATGTCCAAATTGGACAAAGTTGCAAAGCGTTGGCCAGTCATGATCAGACCAGCCATTTGATGCCTTGCAG
>JAQUYA010000080.1 GCA_028692055.1 Lachnospiraceae bacterium
TCTTAATGCATATGTCCTTTATCACTACATAGAAGACAAACTACATATAAAGATTAACCCCTATCCTGGTACCACGGTAACAGAAGAAATGATGTTATCTGCTATTACGAAAATTAAGGAGCATTAGTACCTGTTTGTTATTCTACTTCCCGCAACCTTTCCACAATGCTCTGGCGATCCGAAACTCCATATACGATAAGGGGAATTGTGATACCAAGGAATAATAGCACAGGTATTGCAACGAGTAGCGGCCAAATCACCATATAATAGCTAAAAAACCACATTTGCGCACAAATTGCCTTAACAATTACAAGTGAACTAAGTATGCCGATTACTAGTGAAAATGCACTTGTAATTCCCGCATAACATAACCCTTCGTAACACAGCATTTTTTTAGCTGTTTTCTGGTCATTCCGATGCTCTGCAACATAGCAAACTCTTTTCTACGTGCTACAATACTGGTAAACACCGCATTGATGAAATTAAGAATGCCAATTAGCCCAATGATTCCACCTAGTGCACCGCCCACCAATAGAACTGTGTTCTGCATCCCTATAAAGGATTCTACCGTCGTTGATTTCGAATCGTAATTCATCATGGGTTCTACGCTGGTTGTATACTCTTTCAAAAAGAGCTCTGCAGCTGCTTCTTTGCTGCCATCCTCTACATTGAAGGCATAGCTCATTACAGCAGGTTTATTTACAAGCGTTTTATAAATGTCTGCTGGAAGATAAAATGTGTAGTCCCATTTCACTCGGTCGCTGTTTATGTAGGTTTTCACTGCCACGTGACCAAGTATTGTATATTCATGTCTGGTGTACTCTTGCACATCAGGATTAGAAGCATCTGGTGCATACCAATTGTACAGTGTAACCCTGTCTCCCACACGATATTTGGCCGTTTCTGTTTTTACTCTCCCGTTGTCATCAAGATTAACGCCTTCTAAAATATAGTTTCCACCCTCAAGCTTTGTAATATCTATCTCACCATCAATCAATTCCAATCGCTCCATGGGTAGCTTTTCCAAGCCATATACTGCACTGTAGAAGTTACCGTAATCATCCTTGTTATAATTTTGCGTATTGCTTTTATCTGTAGCGTAAAACAGGTTTTCGCGCCCACCGTACAGCCTTCCACCTTTCTCAAATCCGTCAAGTGCTTCCACCGCAGAAATCATCTGCTCTGAAACTTCATTTTCCACACCGTAAAAATCGTTATTAAAGTAATCCGCATGGGCAATCAGAAAATCTGTGTCCGAGAATTTAGAGAGGAATTTGTCCATATCAATACTGCCAGAAAGCGTTATGACTGTGTTGAGCAACACAAGGCTCAAAGAAAGACTGATCATAACCAATACGGTACGTTTCTTATTTCTTCCCAAATTGGACAATGCCATGCGTGTCATTTTTGCTCCATTTACACTCTTTTTGAGTCCGCGCTTTGGTTGATCACATTCTGTATAGCGTACCGCCTCAATCGGGGAAACTCTGCCTGCTATTCGGCCCGGTTTTCGAATACTAATAATCTCAGTGACAAGCGCAAACAGTGCAGAACCAATAAAAATGATGGGATTTGGAGAAACCGAAATTGCACTGCCCGCATAGTTCGTATTGTTCATGAGTAAGGGCACAAGGGCCTTGCCAGAATAATATCCAAACACCAAACCGATAGGGATTCCAATTGTGGACAGAATCATCGCTTGTCTGCGAATAATATAGCGAATGTGGCTTGCCGTTGTTCCAATGGTTTTCAATAGCCCATAGAATCGGATATCTCGCACAATGGAGATTTGAAAAATGTTATATATAATCAAATAACCCGTGAGTATAATCAGCAGCAGCCCGCAGCCCAGTCCCATTAGAGTGCCTGCATCCATGCCGAAATTGGTGGAAAGATAGGACCAGTTAACATTGCTGTTAACATAGTTGTCATCCGTTTCAACAGAGGAAAATCCACTTTGCATCAGAAGCTTATCTAACTTCGCCTGCAAATTCATGCTATTGGAAAACATGATATAAGCATTAATGGCACCTGTCATGGAATAGTCCTCATAATAGGTACATTTCAACTCCTCTGCATGTGCATCTACATATGCTTTGGAAGCAAAAATCTGACCCACATCAAAGGCAGGGTCACTGGTCCACCAGCCACATAAAACAAATTTCCGTGTGACAGTTTCTCCTCTAATATTTAGCTGCAAACTGACTGGAGCACCAAGCTCCAGAGGGACCCCCAGGAGCTGCAATGTTTCTGAATCGGCAATGATCTCTTTTTGCATCTGCGGGAAATGTCCCATTTCCAGTTCGATAAACCCCAGCTTTAGGCCAGTCTCATCATTATACCAAAACTCTGCATGTCGTTTGAGGAGTCCTTCGTTTTCGAGGCTATCACATAGCGCCTTGTCATAGGCAATTTCATTGATTATTGAATTGTCCTTTACCTCATCAAACTGCTCATCCGTCATATATTTTAGCACCGCATGACCGTCGCCTCCGGATTGACGCATGGTTGCCTGCTGCAAGCTTTCCACCGTTCCAATGCCCAGAGTAAATAGACTTGTGAATAAAACCGTAGTCAGTGCAATTGCAAGCACTGCAATCATGTTTCGAGTTTTGTTGGCTCGAAAGCTCTTATTTGCGAGATTCTGAATTGCTTTCTTATTGTTGACCTTAATCACGCTGACCTCCTCCTACGATTTTCCCATCCTCTATACGTATGATACGGTCTGCTAACTGCGCAATTTCCTCGTTGTGGGTAATCATCACAATCGTTTGACTAAATTTCTGGCTGGCAACTTTATGTAAACTTATTACATCCTGACTTGTTTTGCTATCCAGATTTCCTGTGGGTTCGTCAGCAAGGATAATGGCAGGTTTCGATGCCAACGCCCGGGCAATTGCGACACGTTGCTGCTGACCACCAGAAAGATTGTTCGGCAGGTTTTGCAGCTTGCTTTTAAGCCCCAGTGTTTCAATAATACTATCAATATAGGATTTGTCTGGCGTGTTGCCATCTAGCTGGATGGGTAATACGATATTTTCATACACATTCAGCACGGGAACCAGATTATAATTCTGAAATACAAATCCTATCTTCCGGCGACGAAAAATCGTCAGCTCTTCATCCTTCAACGAGAATAGATCTTTACCGTCCACCGTCACACTGCCTGATGTCGGACGATCCAACCCACCTAGCATATGTAAAAGTGTGGATTTCCCGCTACCAGACATTCCAACGATTGCAATAAACTCACCCTTTTGTACCGTAAAATCCACACCGTCCAAGGCACGAACAGCGGTTTCACCTGTCCCATAAATTTTTTTAAGATTCTTAGTTTGTAAGATATTCATTTTTATTCTCCATCTCCATGCAAAAAAAATGTGTATTGCATTTCTACAATACACACTGTAACACATGAATCTTTCCACAATCTTTCCAAATATCCTGCAATTCTAACAGTTTTGAAAGATTTCACTGGGGGGTAGGTAAAAATACAGAAAAATTCGTTCCCCTACCCACCTCTGACTTCACCTTAATATACCCGCCCTCACCAGAAATAATTTGACGAGACAGATAGAGTCCAATTCCCACTCCCTCCAAATCACTGACAGCAGAAGATCGATAGAACCTTCCGAAAATCTTTGGCAGTTCTTTCTCTGCAATCCCAATGCCTGTGTCTGTAATATCTATGCGACAGAATAGGTTATATGCGATGGCTTCTACTTTAATAGAACCACCTTCCGGTGTATATTTCACTGCATTATCTATAATGTTATAGACTGCTTCTGTGGTCCACTTGCTGTCAAAACATGCCGTAATGGTTGTAGGGATGCAGTTTATTGTAATTTGTTTTTTTAATGCTTTGGGTGCAATCTGTTCTAAAACAGCATCAAGTATCAACTGAACCAGTGATTGTTTGGGATGCAGTTCAAAAACATTTGCTTCCAACCGAGAGGTTTTCACAAGTGATTCAATCAAAAAGCTAAGTTTTTCCGCCTGTGTATTAAGCGCTGTCACACAAGTAATACTTTCCTCTGGTAAGCTCTGCTCACCCAATAGCTGTGCATACAGCAGAATATTTGCAATCGGCGTTTTGGTTTGATGGGAAATATCTGCAATCAGCTCTTTGATTTTATCTTTTTCCTCCGCAAGGTTTTTCGAAGAAACTGCTGACGCCGATAAGTAATTTGCCAGTTTGGTTTCCACTGCGGAAAGCAAGCTCTCATCAAATACAGTTTCACAAAAGGAACCGTCTATAGCAGCTGTCAGCATTTCATCCATATGGAGAAGCGTTCGCTTCGTTCTCCGATGATTGATATAAATAGCTACCGCGGCCACTATGACTGATCCCATAGAAATTGCAATTAAAAATATAGTAAGCTTACTCATTTGGCTTCACCACCCATGTATAACCAATACCATATACCGTTTTAATGTATTTGGGTTTTGCAGTATCGTCTTCTAGCTTGTCACGCAAACGCTTAATCGTTACTGACAATGCATTTTCGTCAACATATTCTGCACTATCCGTCCAGATGCGATCAACTAGCGCTCCACGTTCCAAAGTAACCCCTTTATTCTCCACCAATATTCGCAGCAGCTTTTGCTCTGTCTTACTTAATTCTATCGGTGCTGAGTTTTTATAAAATTCCATTCTGGCAAAATCAAACGACAAGTCGTTTTGCTTAAATAGATTTGCCATCACAGATTCTTTCTTTCTAAGTTGCGTATTTACGCGTGCTCGCAGAACCGCCAGGCTAAATGGTTTGGTAATATAATCGTCGGCACCCTGCTCAAGCCCTGCTACAATATCTGTTTCCATATCATTTGCAGTAAGTATTATTACAGAGGTTCCAACATCTTTGGGTAATTCCCCAAGCAAGTCAAGTCCATTCCCATCCGGTAGATTCAAATCTAATATGATCAAATCAATGGCGCTTTTCGATAGCTCTGATTTTGCAGACGATATCTCATAGCACTGCTTAATCTCAATGTCATCACTTTTCAAAGCCATGGAAACACCGTTAGATAGTGCCATGTCATCTTCAATCAATAGTATCTTTTTCACTGTTTTTTCCTACTTTTTTATTTTAAATGTCTTTGTGATACTTCCTGTGAAGCTGCTGTTTTCTGCTGCAGTAATCACGATTTCCCATTTTCCTACTTTTATGTTTTTATTATAGGTTACGGTATAATCCTGATTCTGTTTTAATAGTCTCTTTTTATAATACAGCTTAAAAGTTGGAGTAAGTGCATTTCCCGGGTAGGTCTGTGTTTTTAATTCTTTGACCGAAAAGCCTTTTCCAAGAACAATCTTATTGATTAGGAATTCCTTGGTTACGGTTCCACGGTAATTTCCTATTCCTGTAATCACAACAGTTGCTGTTTGTGCGCCTGTTATCGCACTTGCCTGGTAATTATTACTGTATGTCAACGTGTAATCTTTATTTAACCTCAATTTTTTGCCTGCTTTGCTGCCTTCTTTGGATTTTACTACCACCTTAGGATTCAATGCACTACCAGAATATTTAACTGCGGTAATCTCGTCAATAATTGTATTTGCACTGATCTCCATGGGTTTGATTTTAAAGTAAAAATCCTTGGTACCCTTATTACTTCCTTTTCCTTTCACTATTGCGATGGCTGTTCCTGCATTTACATTGTTCTTATAGGATACGGTATAGTCTTTATTTAACTGTAATACCGCATCTGAAGAATCTTTTACTGTCATGACTGGCGTCTTCTTTGTTCCATCATAGGTATAGCTCTCCACTGGGATACTTGCACTAATTGACAGCCCTGTCATAATCTTTGTGTTTGTAGGATAAATCCTAAAGCTTCCCGCTTTCTTCCCAGTATAGTTATTGATTCCTTCGATTGTAAATTTTCCAGTTCCTGGTTTTTGGTTGTTTTTCAGACCAGTAACATTGAAATCTGTACCCTCTGTCAGTCTTATCCCATTATTCATTACAATAACGGATGGAGATTGTGCCACGCTTGTAGCAATCACATCATACGCTTCTATGGAAGCACCTTTGATTGCTTTTGGCATAATTGTGAATTTAATTTCCTTCGTTCCTTTATAAGCACCAATACCATAAATAACGGCTACTGCCGTATCTGTTCCAGCATTCTTATTATCGCGATAAGATAGAATGTAATCTGCATTTTCAACCAATGCGACTTTACCATTCATTACGGTCAATTTTGGTGTAATCATCTGTCCAGTGTAGTTCTGCTTTTTCACTGCCTTTATCGTAGTGCCTGCAACATCAATTGCATCACTATCCGTCTTCCCCATTACGACGATTTGACATTTTGCACTAGCACCACCAGAAAGACTTGCTGTGATTATGGCTGTTCCTGCTCCTATTGCCTTTACCGTTCCATTATTATCTACGGTAGCAACCTTCTGATTGCTGCTCGACCAGGAGAGTGTTTCCACTGTGGTGGAGGATAGGGTTGCAGTTAGCTCCGCGGTCTCCCCTTCCTGCATGGAAATGGATGTCTTATTGAGTGAAAGTGTGATGTCTGGCTCTTGTACATCCGTAGCAGAGGTAATTACACCAACAAATCCCGTTATACTATTACACTGTTTACAATCCGCACTTTCTGCAGTTACATCGTAAATCTCTGTCGAACTGATTCCTGACAATTCTGAACTGGTAAACTGATGCATCCCATACTGATTGATTTTCAGTGTTTTAATTGGTGTATTTTCGTCCCTTTTATAGAACTTAACCATAACTGGGAGCATCCCTGAACGCTCTCCGATTAAAATTTTGTCATAAGAACTCCAGGATGTACTCTGATCAAATGGTATCGAAGAAGTCTGGAACTCTATAGAAGCTTTGTATCTGGTAGCACAATACCCATAGCTTGGGTCTACATTGTTTGGTTTTTGTCCATAATAAAGTGTACTATCGGTTCCATCCAGTGTATATCCTTCCTTATTCTTTGTCTTTGAGAGGACCTTTATATAACATCCCTTGTAATCTGCTGGAATTCCTTTCAAGCTAATGCAGATCATTCCACCGCTATAGCTTGCTGAATTCACAGACCATCCTTTGATCTCCCTTCCAATCAGATCATAAACTTCAAATGTGTAGGAATCGTTTACAAGTTTTAAAGCATCTGCATCAATAACCTTTGAATTGTAAACCTTCTTATATTCACCCCTCAACTGACTAGAATTAATCTGTACTTTATATTCTCCACTACTGGTTCCATATGCATAATTGTCTTCCATATAGAACAAATCATTGTTATAGACTGCAATTTGTGGAGTGACCTGTAGCGTATCATTGCAATATACACTAAGATAGTACATTCCGCTAGAAAGTACTGCACCTGTTCTCTTTCCAGTAAGCTTTACACATTTTTTACCTTCATATGTGGTTTCCTCTGCTAACAATTTAACAGCATCTCCTTGTTTTGGATCCAATGTCTTACCCAAATATGCCTCGAAAGTTTGTGTCGTATCTGTTTGCTTTAGTAATGTAATCGCAAAGTCAATGCTTTCAGAATCTGCTTTTCTAATTGCATCATCCGAATGGAGTATGTAGGATAGGGAGGATGAAGAATCACTGTTAACTCCATACCAGATTATCTCATTCTTATTACTGTCTATTTCATTATAATTGCCCGAATATACAATTTTTTCATAGTAGGTTTTGTTTCTCTCTGGGACAAATTCATTTCCCTGAAGGTCCTTCAGATTCAGATTTGCCCATCCATTTTTGACCGTTCCTTCTGTAACAGCAAGCTTTGTAGTATAATCTGAATCTGAATACAGCTTCATGCTTACCTTCGTTTCATTTGTCACTTTCGAATCAAAGTGAACCCTGTATTTATTCGTACTACTGCGGTAATTATAATACTCGGAAAGAACATGACCTCCGTACTCAAAATAATAAAACGTCTTGTAACCACGGTCATCTACGAATTCATATCCACTCTCACTTCCAATTGTTACCTTGAAAATACTTCCTTCTTTCCAATAGATATCTTTCTCTAGTTTTTTTAACTGATACTGGTATGAATTATTATCTAAATGTACCACACTACCCTTTTCAGAGATCACTCTGCCGTCTTTTGTCTGGATTACTGGCCAAACCTTCTTTGGATCAATATTTATTCCCACCAAATCCACATAATAATAATCTCCTGCGGTATCATTTTTTTGGTTCCATTTGTATCTACTGGTATCCATTCCCATAATGACAGTCTTTGCTGAGATATGTACAGTTTTAACAAAGGAATACTCTTTCCCATCCTCTGTTGTAAAGACTAGATTATAATCCCCTGGGGTAAGTTCTTTTGAAAATAAAACGGTAGCATAGACGTGGACATTGCTCCATGAATCAATATCAAACTTAAGTGTAAAGTTGAAAATCCCATCATAAATACTACCAAGGGATTTGTTTACATACGAATCAATGTAATTATCCTTCCCTACTACAGCACCCTCGGCATTCTTTAACTGAACTCCTATAACCTTAGAGTTGCCAGGAATATATCCGGCGACTGATACATTTTCGTCATACGCATCCCCATAAGTGTCCCTCATCAGTTCCTCATCACCAACAAATTTGATGGTTCTGGTATCCTCCCACAGATTATTGCCATAGCAGTCCGTAAGGCTTATTTCCACCGGATAAGTCCCTGTTGCGATTCCAATATCCAGAAAGGTGTAGTAAATTTTACCATTTTCATCTTCCTTTGTTAACGTGGATTCTTTCCCATCGACAGACACTGCTAATTTATAGCCTCTTTTGGCTGGAATATTATCTGCCTCAAATAAAAATGGATATTTTTCACCTACCGCATAATACGTGTCTGCTGTGATATATTCAGTTTTTGTACTCTCTAGCTGATTGCTCTGCGTCTGGTTAATCCAAAAATTATTATCTCTCATTCTGGCAGGCAGTTTTGCTTTGGTTATAGAACTAGATGCGATAAAATTATAATCAAATTGCAAATCCGATTCATCAATTTCACCAATTCGAAAAAGTTCTGATAAATCTGGCATTTCTGTTATTTTATTCCCAGCCAGATTCACATACCGCAAACTAATTAAATGCTGTATTTCAGATGCTGATTCTACATTCTGCCCTGTGATTTCCAAATCGGTAATATTTGTCAGGTGCTCAACTCCCTTAAGTGACTGAACCGGTGCTGTAACATCCTTACTTGTTATTGTCAACTTTGTAATTGTTTCTAATTGACTTTGCTTTATTGTATCTGACGTAAGGGAAAGCTGGTTTTTGATATTTTTAAAAATTTGCTCGTCAAAATCAGAAACTGTATATGCCTTATCTTCCTCTGTTTTAAAGGAACCTGTACACTTTTTTAATATATTCGTATATGAGTTATCACCATAGATATTTAATGTATATTCATACTCTGTATTTTCTGTTAGATTTGTTAAGGAAATAATATAATTTGATGTTGCATATTCCGTCTCCGATTGGATGTTGTCTGACCCCGCTTGTTTGTACGTAATTTCATAATGCATATTATCGATATCAATCAAATAATACGGATCCAGTTTTATATTCATTGTCGCACTGTTGGCAGAGCTCTTTGGCGTACATGTAATCTGTAGACCATCGTATGCTTTTGCAGGTATCGTAACGGACGCACCTGTTACAGGTGTTTCTACCATATCTCCTGTATATACCTTTACTTCTGGCTTGAACTCCTTACTCGGATCCTTTCCAAGAAAAACGTTGGAAGTATACATACCTGGAACCAATTTGTCCTCTTCATCATACATATTTGAAGCACTATACTCGTTTGTTCCATCCGTTATACAAACCCCATCTTCAGTTATATATTCATCATCTGGATTTACCACTCGGAACTCTACTTTTGCCGCTGTATAGCCTACCTCTTTGACTGTAATATCTGATAAAGAAATCCTTGATTGTGTTATTGGCGCCTCTGTTGTAAAAGAAGCTGGTTGTGTTATCATATAGTAAGTAGAATCCTTCTTAAAAAACAATTGAAAGTAAATTGTTTTTTGGGGATGAAGTGGGTTTAGATTAAAATGGATTATTTGTTCTCCATTCCCCTTATTTTCTGTTTCATAATATGTTTTATATTCACAGTTGATACTCTCTATTGTTTCCTCCGTCGGAAGATTGCTTTCTGAATCACTATATAGAATAAAGAATTTGTGTGCCTCATAATTCGTACTATTGATACTTACCGCAATATCCGCACTGTAGGAATCTGGCTGTGCGGTCATTCCTCCAATTGGGATTCCAATGGAATTCAACGTTCCCGTCATAATTTCATCCTGACTTACCGTATCCTCCGATACGATTTTGTTCTCGGAAACAATCTCGTTTTCTGAATCCTGTTCACCGTCTGATACAACCTCATTTTCTGAAGTTGTGTCCTCCTGTGGTTTCTCCACTTCCTGATTTCCTTGATCTGTTTTGTTTTCGGATACCATCTGATCTTGCACAGATTCTGCAAAGGTAGGTATTCCCATACTGCTTGTTGCCAGCATTACCACCGATAAAAATAACGCCATCCCTCTTTTTAGTTTTTTTGCATTCATTACCGATCTCCTCCTTTGAAAATAAAACCCAATACTAATACTTTACCATATTGTACCAATTATAGAAATCTATTTTGGTGCTATTTCACATATTAGCTGAACTATATTAGCCTTCTTTCTATAAAAAAAGAGAACCGTCAAAATGATATGATCCCCCTTAAGTAGACAAGGTAAATAACCAAAATCTACTTAAGGGGGATTTTTTATGCGAAAATATTCGCTAGAAGACAAAATTGAAATTGTTGAAGGCTATCTAAAAGGAGAATACTCTTTTGATGCAAAAGCTCATGAACTTGGCTACAAAAATGCTCCAGGATGTTTTTATCGCTGGTTAAAGGTTTATCAGAAACATGGTGCTTCTGGACTGTATCCATCGCAGGGCAACAATACTTACACAAAAGAATTTAAGCAAACGGTTGTTGAAGAATATATTGATGGCGTTGGCTCAGCGGTTGATCTTGCTGTTAAATATAAAATTAGTAATGCTGATATTTTATTACGCTGGGTTAAATTGTATAATGCCAATAGAGAACTTAGGGATTACGACCCTAAGAGGGAGGTCTATATGGCAGAGGCAAGAAGAAAAACAACTATTGCAGAACGCAAAGAAATCGTTGAGTATTGCATAAATCATAATCGTAATTATAAAGATACAGCAGCATTATATGATGTATCTTATAGTCAGGTATATTCGTGGGTTAAAAAATATGATGTAAGCGGAGATGATGCATTAACAGACAAACGAGGTCATCATAAAACAGATGATGAAGTTGATGAGCTTGAACGTCTTAGACGTGAAAATCTCAGGCTTAAACGACAGCTTAAAGAAAAAGATATGTTGACTGACCTGTTAAAAAAAGTGAAAGAATTCGAAGGGATGTGAGGTTAGGAAAATTAAAATTTGATTCAAAATTTATGGCAATAAAGTTCTTTTATGATAACATGTGCTGGAGTGTCAGCTGGATGTGTAAACAGCTTGAAATATCAAGAGCTGCTTATTACAAATGGCTTCATCGTGAAATTCCAGAACATGAGTTAGAGAATATCAAACTAGCTGAGTTAATTAAAGAGTATGATGTTCGTTTCAATCATATCTTGGGATATCGCAGAATGACTTCATGGATTAATCATTTCAATCATACGCATTATAGCAAGAAGCGTGTACATAGAATTATGATAAAGCTTGGAATACATTCTATTATCAGAAAGAAAAAGAAGAAGTATAAATCATCCACACCAGAAGCAATAACAGAGAATAAGCTTAGTAGAGATTTCTATGCAACTAAGCCAAATGAGAAATGGGCTACAGATGTAACTGAATTCAAAGTTCCTGGCGAAAAGAAAAAAATATATTTAAGTGCAATCATAGATTTATATGATAGATATCCAGTTTCACATGTAATTAGCTGTAGGAATGATAATAGACTTGTATTTAAAACATTTGATAAAGCAATTGAATCAAACTCTAGCGCAAAGCCGATTTTTCACAGTGACAGAGGTTTTCAATACACAAGTAAAGTGTTTCAAAAAAAGCTTAAAGACTATGAAATGGAACAATCAATGTCAGGAGTTGGACATTGTATTGATAATGGTCCAACAGAGGGATTCTGGGGCATTATAAAATGTGAAATGTACCAAATGTATAAAATCACTGATGAAGCATCTTTAAGGTATGCAATAAATGATTATATAAGATTTTATGCCACTGAACGTCCTCAGGGCAGGTATCATTGTAAGACACCACAGGAAGTTAGAACTGAAGCCCTGTTGTCAGAACAACCACAGGAATATCCTATTCCTGAAAACAAACGAATTTCGAAATATAAAGAAAAATGGTGTGCATAGAAAAACTGCCACACAAATCGCGTGGCAGTTCATCATCACATTGTTTTGGATATTTGACCTGTCTACTTGACAGGGGGCATATCAAAAAACAACGATTCTCTCTTATTATTCTTCTATTTATTTTAAACAACACAAACATTCCCCATTACAAGCCAAGATATGCTTTTTTGACCTTCTCATCCTTCAATAATTTGTGTGCATCATCGCTCATTACGATACGGCCTGTTTCTAATACATAGGCACGATCCGCGATCGATAATGCCA